>JALYWZ010000170.1 GCA_030852505.1 Myxococcota bacterium
ATCTTGCCCGTGCTCACCGAGCGCCGACAGGTGCAGGTCGTGGTGACCTCGTACACGCATTTCAGAGTCGTGCCGTCGGTTGGCGGCGTGCAGGCGTCCCCGTAGTCCGGCTCCTCCGTCGGGCACTTCGAAGAAGTCGCCGAACGACCGCCGCTTCCACTGCCACTGTTCTTTGAACCACCAGCGTTGGCGTTCGCCCCGCCCGTCGCGCGAATTCCACCCGTGTTCGAACCGCCGGTGGGGAACGGCATATTCGGACCGGGAATGATCTCCGGCGGCGCGGGATCATCGGCGCACGACGCGACCCCGACGATTCCGCCGAGCACTGCGAATAGACCGAGGTTCAGGGGACGCATGGCAATCCGAGCCGCAGGCCGGCCCGAGCCCGGTCACTAGCGCGAACCAGGGAGGATAGGCAACTACACCTGGCACTTCGGCCGAATTGCCCCGCCAATTGGATGTCGGCCCGAAGGCCGCCCGCCGGATGCTAGGTCACTCCGCGATGGGCGCGCACTCGAGCTCGGGCCCCATGGTGAAGTTGTTGGCGTCGTTGCACTCGAGCACGCTGTCCAGCGGATCGGCCACGCCGTAAAGCGTGACGTCGCGCGCGAGGCGCTCGAGCGTGACGCGCGCTACGGCGCTGCCCTGCGGTTCGATCGGGCCGGCGATGGTGACCTCGCCCACGACCTTACCGCCCTGGCTCGGATCGCCGGTGTAGATGCGCACCAGCACGTTTTCGGCCGGGACCGCGCCGTCGTTGAACACCGTGACCTCCACGGCCGGCGCCATGCAACCCTGGGCCGAGCCGATCTCGAGCCGCACGTCGGCGATGCCTTCGATCGTGTTCACATCCTTCGTGATCGAGTTGTTGTCCTCGTTGCACTCGCGCTCGAGCCCGTGATCGGAGACGTCGCTGCTCGGATCGACCACAGCGCGGATCGTGTCGGGCAGCTTTCCGTTGGGCGCGTTCGTGGCGTCGTATTCGACGCTGAGCAGCACCCGGGCGTTGGGGTCCAGGCTCTTGTCGAGGGTGAAGCGGATCGGCTCGTCCTGAGCGTCGGTCAGCGCTGATTCGACCCCGTCCCAGCTGCCGTAGAACTCCACCTCGATACCGGGACCCACCCGCAAATCGCCCTGATTCCGCACCTCGATCGAGATCGCGATCTGGTCGGAGAGCGTGCCGCATTCGGCCCCGGGCGAAGACACCTGGATGCCGACCACGGTCAGATCGGGCGCGACGCCGTAAGAACGCGGCTGCGAGCGGTAGGTGTTGTAGTCGGAGCGCGTGGTCGTAGCGAAGCTCGGCGGCTCGTGCAGAGGGATGCGTGCGCCCTCGGTGACGTTGGTGACGTGGTACGAATGCTGGTTCCAGATCCGGCGCGCCGCTACCCACGTGTCGTTCGCGTCGCCCCAGACGTCGATGCCGTTCGGCAGACTGTTCTGCGCCACTTTAGCGCCGTCGAACGTGTCGAGCTGCGTGAGCGTGCACTGCCGCGTCTCGTTGTTGCTGATCACGATGATCTCGGCGTTGCCGTCGTTGTCGACGTCCGCCACGACCGGATTTTCGACCACGGTGCGGCTGAGCGAGGGCTGCGCGAACAACACCGCGCCGTCGGCGCCGCCGTAGACGCGGAAATAGCACTGGTCGTTGTAGACGACCTCGGCCGAGCCGTCGCCGTTGAAGTCGAACACGCTCGAAGACGTGGCCCGGCTCGAGTCGTCTTCGGTGCGGCGCGCCCAGCCGTTGTGCAGACACACGCACTGCTCGCTGATCGGGCTGCACACGGCCCCGGCGCTGCAATCGGAGTCCGAGGCGCAGGCGCCGCTCGCGTTGGATGCAAGCGCCGGCGTGCGCGCCGGGTTCGAGCCGGGCGAGGCGCCGCCCGCCGTCAGGATCGACGGCCAGGCCGGACACGACGCAGAGGCCGCCTGCAAATCGATCACGGCGTAGTAGTGCGAGAGCGCCGTGGCGATCTCGGGGAACCCGTCGCCGTCGAAGTCGTCGATGTTCGGGGCGCCGCCGCGCGTGCCGAGCTGCGGCTCGTTACTCACGAGCTGATCCACTTGCTGGTAGCGGAGGCGGGCGCCGGTTTCACCCTCGAGGATGATCAGGTAGCCGTTGGCGATCAGCACCACCTCGGGGCTGCCGTCGAGCGGGTTGTCGGGCCCCGGCGGCTGATCCTGGTTCTCGCCGAGCACGTCGGCTACTGCGCAGAAACCGTCGGCCTGCGCGTTCGGAATGCCGCTGGCAGGGGTCGTGCCGTTCTTTTGCTGGGCGTCCCAGAGCAGCGTCAGGCGCCCGCTGCAATAGTCGGACTCCGGAGCTGCCGCGCAGTCCGCCGGCTCCGGCAAGCGGTAGGCGCTCGTGCCGGCGACGATCTCGAGCCCCTCCGCGTCCGCGATGTCGGCGACGCACACCGCGGGCCCGAAGTAGCGCTGGTAGTTGTCCGCAGCGTCGGCGTCCTGCACGCCCTCGCGCTTTTGACCCGTGAAGACTTTAGTGATCACGAGCTTGTCGTCTTGTTCGCCGAGCACGAGCACGCGATTGCCGACGACGATTTCGGGGAAACCTTCGAAGTCGAGGTTCGCAATCGCCGGCGCGGGCGAGGCCCAAGCGTCGCCGGTATCGGCGTGCGCCGGCCACAGCTCGTCGGCGCTGCGCGTGACGAGCCGGCCCTGGTTGTCCAGGATCAACAGGCCACCCGTCGAGGTGGGGACGACGATCTCGGGAGTGCCGTCGTCGTCGAGGTCCCCCACCGCCAGCGCACCGGCCGGGCGTGCCAGCGCCGCGGACAGATCGGTGCCGCAGGGCAGACTGAGCGCGTCGCCCTCGAACCAGCGCGCGCCGCCGGCCTCGGGGTCACCGCAGACGGCGAAGTAATCCTTGCCCTTGTCGGCTCCGCCGCCGTGCACCGCACGCACGATCCCGAGATCGCCCGGCGTATTGCCGCGGTAGCTCATGAACAGGATCTCGGGGAAGTCGCGCTCGTCGATCAAGCCGTCGCCGTTGTCGTCATTCAGGTTCGCGACGACCGGCGTCGACACCACCTGCGCCGAAGCGCCGAAGGGTGCTGGAGCATCGGACTTCGCGGCGCTCTCCCCGCCCCAGTGGAACTCGAGACTCGGCAGCACGTCCTTGAAATCCGCCGGAGGGAGCGTGCAGGTCGGCGCTGCGCCGGTGCCGACGCAAGCCCCGGCGTCGCATTCGGTGAACTCGGGACAGTCCCAGTCGTCTTCGCAGGTGCAGCCGGTGGCGCCGCTCGCCAGCGTGGTGCACTCGCTCTCGAAGTGATCCGAGCCGGTACAGTCGTAGCGTTTGACCTGGGCCGCGCCGTTCGGTTCGCAGACCAGCACGTCGTTGCCGTCGCAGCTCTGCTCGCCTGGCTGGCAGACGTCGTCGACGCAGACCTTGCCGTCGCAGTGCTTGGCCTCGGGACAATCCACGTCGGAGTCGCAGGCGACGCGTACGCACTCGAAGTCTCCGCTTGCGTTCTGCTGGCACTCCTCGAGCGCTCCGCACACGAAACGGCCGCACAGCCCCGGATTGCTGACATCCCCGCCCGTCGCTCCGTTGGACGGCTCGCCACCCTGCGGCAGCATCACGCCCGGTCCGCCGCCCATGTTCGGCGGCGGCGGTTGGGTCATGTCGCCGCCGGTCGAGCTCATGCCCTCGACCTCGTCGGGCTTCTCTTCCTCACTACAGCTCGATGCCCCCGTCCCTGCCAGCGCGGCAAGGATTGCAAGCGGTATCCAAGGCCGATTCATCGCAAAAGCGTATCAGTCCGGTTTGGGGCGTTCACCAAAAAATTCCAGACACAACCGCCACGCACGTCCCACCCGACCAGCGATTTTTCCCCACTTGGGCTTACACGCAGCGTTCCCTCACGCCGCTGCGCGGAGCTCAGAACAGGTAGCGTTCGCCCGAGTCACACAGAATCGTCACGACGTTGCCGGTTCCGAGCCGAGACGCCACTTCGCATGCGGCGTGAACGTTCGCACCCGAGGACGGCCCGACCAGGAGCCCTTCCTCGCGAGCCAGCCGCCGCGCCATGCGCTCCGCGGTCACGTCGCTGACCTCCAGGATCTCGTCCACCAGACTGCGATCGAAGATTTCGGGGACGAAGCCCGCGCCGAGCCCCTGGATGCCGTGCATGCCCGGCGGCTTGCCGCTGAGCACTGCGCTGTTTTGCGGCTCGACCGCGACGATGCGCACCTGCTTGCCGAGCGCAGCGCGCAGCGTGCGCGCGACGCCCGTGATCGTGCCGCTCGTGCCGACGCCGGCGACGAAGGCCGCGATGTTGCCGTCGAGCTGCTCGAGGATCTCGTGGCCCGTGCCACGCTCGTGGGACTCGGCGTTCGCCGCGTTGGAGAACTGGCTCGGCATGAACGCCGAGGGCGTCTCTTCCAGCAGCGCGCGCGCTCGTTTGACCGCGCCGGTCATGCCGTCCGCGGCGGGCGTGAGCACGATGTCCGCCCCGTAGGCGCGGAGGATGTAACGGCGCTCGAGGCTCATGTCCTCGGGCATCACGAGCACGCAGCGGTAGCCTCGCACGGCCGCGATCATGGCCAGGCTGATGCCGGTATTGCCGCTGGTGGCCTCGATCAGCGTCGAGCCCGCCTTCAGCGCGCCGGACTGCTCGGCCGCGACGATCATCGACAAGGCCGGGCGATCCTTGACGCTGCCGCCGGGGTTCATGAACTCGGCCTTGGCGAAGACGTTCGTGGACGGCTGCGCGACGCGACCGAGCCGCACCAGCGGCGTCTTTTCGATCAACGCCAGGGCGTCGTCGGCGACACGCAGGCCCGAGCGAGTGAAACGATTTCCGGAGACTCGTGACGACGGCTCGCCAGATTTCATTCGATCCGGGACGCTAGCACCATTCACGGCAAAGGGAGCGCAACAATCCGCGCCGCCCGACCCTGAACCGAAAAACGTGTGGGCGCGTCGCCCTCGACGTGGGGGTCGAAGTGGGGCGCCTTCAAGCGCGCAAAGGCCAGCACGGTCGGAGCAGCACCGGTACCACCAGTACCGGTTGCGTCCCGGACCACGGCCGAACGGATGACGCCGACCGGCTCGTCGCTCCCTTCCACCGCGACGGGCGAATCGGGGGCCGGTGGTTCCGTCCCCGAGATCTCGAGCACCGCGAGGCGCCGCTTCACCTTACCGCGCAGGTCCTGCATGCACACGACCTCTTGGCCGAGATAGCAGCCCTTGTCCCAGGACACCGCGCGCCGGTCTAGCGCCGCCTCGTGCGGGTTGTCGTCGCTGCCGTAGTCGGCGCCGAACTCGGGGAAGCCATGCCGGAGCCGCAGCAACCGCCATCCCTCGGAGTCGAGCGCCACGGCGCCCGGGTCGAGCTCCGCGAGTCGCGCGAGCGCGCCTTCTTCCAGCGCAAGCGCGGCGCCGTTGCCCGTACCCAGCCAGTCGATCGCACCGTGGGCCAGCGCTTGCTCCGAGAGCGCTTCCGACAGCCGCGCTGCACCCTCGCCGATCAGCCTCACCCACACGACGCCCGGCGCGCGCTCGAGCTCGACGTCTTCCATCACGAGGTGGGCGTCGAGCAGCTCTCGCACGGCGTCGCCGGTGCCTTGCGCGACGCCGATCAACAACCCATCGCGCGTCGCGAGCACGTCCGTGTCGGTCCGGATCTTGCCGGTCTTCGTCAGCAGCAACGCGTAGGCGCCGCGCCCGGGTGCGACGCCGCGCAGGTCGGCGCTGACCAATCCGTTCAGCCACGACACTGCATCCGGGCCCCGCGCGCGCAGTGTCTCGCGCGCCGAGTCCACGAAGAACGAGACCGAGCTCGCGGAGGTCATTCGTCGAGCGTGGCGTAGATCGGGCCGTCGCGCAGCTCGACGTCGCGCGTGGCGCCGCCCTTGCTCCGCACGCCGAGCTTGAGCCCGGTGCTGGCGTTGGCGTTGATCAGGCTGCGCACCCGCTTTTCGTCCATGGTCTTCACGGGTTCGCCCATCAGGCTAACGATCTGGTCGCCGCGCTGGAGCTTGGCCCGCGCCGCCGGTGACTCGCGCCACACCTTGGTGATGAACACCGCATCGGTGCGGAGCTCGTAGGACATCCCGACGCCGATCGTGCCGTGCGCGGGCTCGACCTCGAGCACGACGAACGCGCCGCTATCGCAGCTCACCTCGAGCCGCCCCTCGCCCGACGCCGCCTCGTGGAGGTCACGCACTCGCTCCATGCAGATCGGCCGGTCGTTGATCGGGTTACTGTCCCAGAGCTCGACCGTGATCTGTGACTTCGGCTGGATCCGATAATTACCGCGCTTCTGGTTGGGCCAGGTGGGTTGCAGGGAGTTGGCGTGGACCGGCGTCACGACCACCTCCACCTTGTCCACGAGCAGCTTGCCGACGACGTCGGGCAACGACCCACCCACCGAGTCCCAGTCCCGTCCGTCCCGGGTGTGCGTGGGGATCGACGCCTTGGCGAACGCCAAGTAGAGCAGGTCGGGGGGCGGCGGCGGATCGAAGCGAAAGCCGGGCGGCACCTGACGCACCGGCGTCGACAGCTCCGGATACACCGCACTGCAGCCGGACATCGCGAACAAAAATCCCGCCGCGAAAGTTCGCGACAATCCACGCAATCCCATGATTTCGCAGCGTAACATCGTCGCTCGCGCGACGCAGCATTCGGCTCAGCTGGCGGACGGGACCGGCTCGCCCGCCGGTCCTCGGCCCAGGCCACAGGCCCTCGCCACTGCGTCGCGATAGCCGAGCCAGGCCGCGTGGGTCCTCTCGAGGGCCTCGACCGCGGTCGGGCGCGCGCCCTCGGGGACCGCGTCGAGGATCACCTTCCAGGCGGCTTTTCGATGGTCGCCCTCGACGCTGCGGTGGGCTTTAGTGAGCGCCAGGTGCTCGATCGGCAGGCCATAGTGGCGCACCAGGGGGTGCTGTTCGAGGGGCGGAGGCGGAACCCGGACACCCTCGAGCTCGCGCCGCTCGTTTGCCGTGCCCTCCAGAAAAAGCGTCGTGACCACCGCGGCGGCCTCCCAGCCCTCACGCAGCGTGAAATGGTCGATGATGTCGCGTAAGTGTCGGGACTCAGGCAGGAGCTCGACGGCCTCGAACCGCGACAGATCCATGCCGAGCCCCCTCGGGTATTCGAGGAACAGCTCGGGATGTGGGCGCCCTGCCGCGAGACCGCCGGTCTCCTCTTCGTAGACGTTGGCGATCAGCTCGCGACGCGCCTCGGCGACCGGGCAAGCCACGTAGGCGCGCGCCACGAGCACCGGGAAGTCGCGCACGTACACCGCGTACTCTTGCTCCAGATGGACGTGCAATCGTTCGCGCGGCACGAGCCCCGAGGTGAACCCGGGCCAGGCCCAGTGGATCTTGCGATCCATCACGGCCAAGAGCGCCTCGCGGAACTCCAAGCGGTTCATGCGTCGCCTCTTGCTCTACCTCGATGACTCGGCAGAACGAAATTTTGGTCTCGCATCGTGAGCCTCGCTCCCGTGGAACGGCCCTCGAGCCAGGACGTCTCGCGCGAGCTCGCTGATCCAACGTGCCGAAGTGCGCGGTCGGCGTTATCCTTGAGGTTAGATGGCGCGACTGTTCGGCTTCATCGGCAATCGCTCGGACCTCGGTGCGAGGGTGCTCAAGTCGAATGTGGACATCCTGCGAGTCACTCGGAACCCCGATGACCCGCTGGGATGGGGCATTGGCTTCTACCAGGCCGGCGAAATCCTCCTCAGGCGGCGACCGATCGACGAACGCGAACAGATCGATCTCACGGAGGCCGCGGAGGACATCCGCACCGACGTCTTGATCGGCCACGTGCGGCGCGCGAGCGTCGGCGCGCTGCGCACGGAAAATACGCACCCGTTCCGCTATCGGTCCTGGGTGTTTGCACAGACCGGCACGATCGACGGCTTCGAGGGGCTGCGCGAGCGGCTGCTCGCCTCGCAACCGGAATTTCTGCGACGCAACGTGCGTGGCGAGACCGACAGTGAGTGCTTCTTCTACCTGTTCCTGTCGTTCCTCCACGACGCGGGACACCTCGACGATTCGCACGTCTCCGGCGAACACATCGCAGCGGCGCTGCGCGCCTCCATCGCGCTGATCGATCGGCTGTCGGCGGAGGAGGGCTACGGCCCGAATACCGGCAATATCCTCGTGACCAACGGCGAAACCATGCTGGCAGTGCACCGCGACGGGCTGATGGCTCACCGCGTGGTTCGCGGCAAGTTCGACGTCGAAGAGCTGCTCGGGGAGGACGGCGCGCGCCAGGCGAGGATCCCGAGCATCGACAGCACGCACTTCACGATCATCGCGTCCGAGCTCGAGGCTTTGCCCGCGGGCTGGACGTCCGTCGAGGGGCGCTCGATCGTGACGCTGTCGCGCAACGACGACCCCGCCGTCGAACCGATCTGATGCGCGGCCTCGCGTGGGGGGTCCTCTTTGCGCTCGCGCTGAGCTCGTGCGCCGCTCGCACTG
>JALYWZ010000763.1 GCA_030852505.1 Myxococcota bacterium
ACCCGGACGAGCTGGTCCGCACCCAGGGGCGACCCGGGCTCGAACGGGTGCTCGGCTCGGCGCGGCCGCTGCTCGAGTACCTGATTGCGGGCGTGCTCGATTCGACCTTCCAAAAAGACGACGCGCGCGGCCAGGCGGGCCGCGTGAAAGAAGTGATCGACCTCTTGGCCAGCGAGGAGGACCCAACCGTGCGCTTGCTGGCCGAACGCCACGCCGACACGCTCGCGGCCGCGCTCGGCATCTCGGACGCGCGCACCTTCGAAGGGCTGCGAGCTGCCCTGCGACGCGGGTTGCAGGCGAAGCCGGAAGCGGGGCCGAGCCTGCCGGTCGCCAGCCGGGCTCGCTCGCGCGATCGCCGCACCGAGATCGGCCTCGAGATCTTGGGCGCGTTCTTCGACTTCCCCGAGCTTGCCGAGGAGCAGGGCGACGAGATCGCCTCCTTACTCGAGGGAGACAGCGCGGCCGCCTATGCCGCGTTGCGTCAGAACTGGAATGCGGAGGCGGGACGGGACGCCGAAGATCTGCTTGCTAAGCTCCCGGCCTCGATCCATGCATTCGCGCGCGCCCGGCTGGCTGCCCCGAAACATCAGAAGCCCGAGGACGCGCGGACAGAATTGTCAGGGAACGTGAGGCAACTCAAAGCACTCGTGCTTTCGCGCGAAACCAAGGCCGTAGCCGAAGAGCTCGGACGAGGCGCGCGAGACTTCGAGCAAGAAACCCGAATGCTCGGAGCTCTGTTCCAAAAAGCCCGAGAGCGAAAAGTGTTGGCGTCGGATTAGCGAGGTCAAGGTGGGATCCAAGAAACCTGAACGTTCTGCAGCAAAGAAGCCCGTGGCCGCCGCTCCGAAGAAGGCGCCGCCGCCCGTCGCGGACAAGCCCAAGGCCAAGGCGGGCTCCAAGGCCGTCAAGGCCGCACCGCCCCCAGCCGCCGCCAAGAACGTCGATCGCGATCGCGACGATCTGGACTCGGACGACGACGAGCCGTCATCGTCGCTGCGCGGCGCGAACGGCAAGGGCGCGAACGGCAAGGCGCGCGATCAGCTGGTCGCGCTCGGCAAGAGCAAGGGCTTTCTGACCTACGACGACGTCCACGAGGCGCTGCCCGGCGAAGACGTCGGACCGGACCAGATGGACGACGTGCTCTCGGCCCTCGACGACGAGGAGATCGAGGTCGTAGACGACGCCAGCAACATCAAGGTCGCGCCGCACCGCGGCTCCGAAGAAGAGCCGCCGACCAGCAAGGCGTCGCCCAAGTCGGAGGAGGAGCCGCAATCCGAGGGCCCGAGCTCGACCGCGGGCGCCCGCACCGGCACCGACGACGAGTACTACAAGAGCAACGACCCGGTGCGCATGTACCTGCGCAAGATGGGCAGCGTCGCGCTGCTCACCCGCGAGGGCGAGGTCGAGATCGCCAAGCGCATCGAAGAGGGCGAGAACGAGGTGCTGACCTCGATCCTGTCGAGCCCGATCGCGGTGCGCGAGATCATCGACATCGGCGAGCGCCTGCGCACGCACAAGGTCCGGGTCAAGGACATCGTGCGCGACGCCGAGGACGAGGAGCACGAGTTCGACGAGGAGGAGGCGGACCGCCGCATCATCCGGCTCATCGACCGCGTCAAGCGGATCGACAAGAAGAACGGCGAGCTCGTCGAGGAGCGCAAGGGCGCCGCCGAGGCGCGCAGGAAGCTCATCGACAAGGAGCTCTCCGACAACAAGAAGGACCTGATCAAGACGCTGCAGGAGATGCGCCTCAACAAGAAGACGATCGACAAGATCGTCGCCAAGTTGAAGGCGATGATCGAGCGCGTCTACCGCGCCCAGGGCAAGGTCATCGAGCTCGAGAAGCTGACCGGCACGAGCAAGGCCGAGCTCAAGAAGATGCTGCGCGACGCCAAGGACGACCCGCTGGCGGAGCACGAGCTTGCCCGCAAGCTGGGCGTGACGCGCGTCGATCTCGAGACGGTCGACGAGGCGCTGCGCAACGCCTCGAAGGGCGTGAAGAAGGTCGAAGAAGAGCTGCGCATCGACGTCGGCGATCTGCTCAAGACCTACCAGGCGATCCGCTCGGGAGAGCGCAAGGCCGAGCGCGCCAAGGCCGAGCTCGTCGAGGCGAACCTGCGCCTGGTCGTGTCGATCGCCAAGAAGTACACGAACCGCGGCCTGCAGTTCCTGGATCTGATCCAGGAGGGCAACATCGGCCTGATGAAGGCGGTCGACAAGTTCGAGTACAAGCGCGGCTACAAGTTCAGCACCTACGCCACGTGGTGGATCCGCCAGGCCATCACCCGCGCGATCGCCGATCAGGCGCGCACGATCCGCATCCCCGTGCACATGATCGAGACCATCAACAAGCTGATCCGCACCTCGCGTTACCTGGTGCAGGAGTACGGCCGCGAGCCGACCCCGGAAGAGATCGCCGAGAAGATGGAGCTGCCGCTCGACAAGGTGCGCAAGGTCCTGAAGATCGCCAAGGAGCCGATCAGCCTCGAGACGCCGATCGGCGAAGAAGAAGACAGCCACCTCGGCGACTTCATCGAGGACAAGAGCGTGATCAGCCCGGCCGACGCGGTGATCAACATGAACCTGAGCGAGCAGACCCGAAAGGTCCTGAAGACGCTCACCCCCCGCGAGGAGAAGGTGCTGCGGATGCGCTTCGGCATCGGCGAGAAGAGCGACCACACCCTCGAGGAGGTCGGTCAGGACTTCGAGGTGACGCGCGAGCGCATCCGTCAGATCGAAGCCAAGGCGCTGCGGAAGCTCCGCCACCCGAGTCGCTCCAAGCAGCTGAAGAGCTTCATGGAGAGCTGAGCGAAGACGCCGCCCGGCTTGCTACGCGGGCGGCGCTGTTTCGGCTACGGCACGCTCACGACCACGGGCTCCGCCGAGCTCGTCTGGGTTCCATCGCCCAGCATGCCGAGCTCGTTGTGCCCCCAGCAGCCTCCCGAGCTGCCCGAGCCCAGCACGAAACTCGGGGCCGGAGCCGTGCAGCGCACAGGTCGTCACCTGACCTGCGTCCACGAGTTGCGCGAGCCGATTTGGCACGACGCTTCTGCCTCGTCCTCATCCGCGGGCGACCGGCAGTTGGAGCAGAAAACAGACTGCGAGTGTGGGCTGTGCCCACATCCAAACTGACCTTCCCATTTAATGAAGAAGATACGGGGCACGACCACGCTCTCGGCCCGCGCGAGCCTCGATTCACCGCGATTTTTTG
>JALYWZ010000017.1 GCA_030852505.1 Myxococcota bacterium
GCTTCAATGGGGCCACCGCGCGAACGCGGTGGAACGGACGCTGACCAACGCCGCGACTGCGGCCGGAACGCTGCTTCAATGGGGCCACCGCGCGAACGCGGTGGAACGGTTACCGGAGCCCTCGGCAAGGTCGCGAAGACCGCCGCTTCAATGGGGCCACCGCGCGAACGCGGTGGAACGGGTGGTCTTAAACCCCGCGGCGTCCCTGACGTCGTCGCTTCAATGGGGCCACCGCGCGAACGCGGTGGAACGAAGAAGCGCCTCTATCGGTGTATGCGTACACTTGGATACGCTTCAATGGGGCCACCGCGCGAACGCGGTGGAACGAGCGACGCGATACGCTCCGGCGAGCCGTTCAGCTCGGGGCTTCAATGGGGCCACCGCGCGAACGCGGTGGAACGATCTCCGGGCGCTTGGTCAGGGCCGCGCGATACTTGGCGCTTCAATGGGGCCACCGCGCGAACGCGGTGGAACGTAATAGGCGCCGCCGTCCTGCGACGGCGGCCCTTACCGCTTCAATGGGGCCACCGCGCGAACGCGGTGGAACGCGCCCGAGGATGGCGCCGTCCACGTGCCGCTAGACGTGCTTCAATGGGGCCACCGCGCGAACGCGGTGGAACGTGCCCTTGCTGGAAGCGGCGGGGTATGAAGTGAAGCTGCTTCAATGGGGCCACCGCGCGAACGCGGTGGAACGTTGCCCTGTCGCGCTCGAACCCCGGCGCGTTCTTCACGGCGCTTCAATGGGGCCACCGCGCGAACGCGGTGGAACGCGCAGCCGGCGCGTGGACCGTCCCCTTTTCCTCGTTGGCTTCAATGGGGCCACCGCGCGAACGCGGTGGAACGCGGTAGAGGCGCTCCGGGTCTACGCTGGAGTTCCGGCTTCAATGGGGCCACCGCGCGAACGCGGTGGAACGCGACTGGGCCCAAGCACAGCAGGACGCGGCCGAAGCGCTTCAATGGGGCCACCGCGCGAACGCGGTGGAACGACATTTCCCGCGTGAGCCGTACGCGAACCCTAGCTGCTTCAATGGGGCCACCGCGCGAACGCGGTGGAACGGCCACACCTGGACGCGATCCGGGCTTCCGGCCCTGCGCTTCAATGGGGCCACCGCGCGAACGCGGTGGAACGGTTTCGCGCCGGTTGCTCGCGCCCCTTCAGCGGAAGCTTCAATGGGGCCACCGCGCGAACGCGGTGGAACGGAGTCGCGCCGAAACCGAAAGGTGTCGGCGGTTTGCGGGGAGGATTGCGAGCACCTCGGACTTTGATGACGCGGAGGTGCCGGGCGAGGAGGGCGCAACGTGCCTCGCCCGGCGAAAAACAGGAAAATATTCAAAGACCTGCGGGGTCTGCGAGCGCCGCCGTGAGACGGCGCGGCACCGAACCGCTCGCGAGTAGGAACAGGGTACAACCATGGTGTGGGAATGGAAGGGGAAGTTGCTTCGTGTTTGGGCGGGACCTTACTACTAAACGACGATCGCGACACGTTCTGGATCGATGTAGGGGCGACCGAGAGCCGTGATGGATTCGGATCCGCGACCCTCGACCGTACCGAGGTCGATGAAGAGGATCTGGTCGTCGCCGTGGTGGAGCACTTGGTCGAGCTCGACGCGCAACTCGACCAACTCTCGATGGTTGAGCTCGCACTGGAAGACGGAGAGCTGGATGTGCTCGCCCCAGCCGAGCATGGTCTTGTAGACTTTGCGAAGGCGCTTCGGATCGCAGATGTCGTAGGTGACGACGTAGGTGTGGCGCATGGGGCCTCCGGCGCTTGGTCAGCGCACGCGGAACTCCGGATAGCGAGGGAGCTCGCCGAGGAGGACGCGACTGAGGAGGCGAGCCTGCACCTCGAGCACGCGCCGGTAGGAGATCCGATAATCGAAGACGGGGTGAGTGACGAGCTGGTCCATGCGACGCTCGAACGCCAGGATGAGACGCTTGCGAGCGGGGGCCGTCAGGGCGACGGCGCCGGCGGCGCGGATGAAGTCGTCCTTCTGAATCACTCGATTTCCGATCACCGAAAGAACGGTGGAATCGGCCAAAATCGGCCGGAACTCTTCCATTAGGTCCAGCGCTAGCGATGGGCGGCCGAAGTGCGGCTGGTGGTAGAAGCCGAGCATTCCATCGAGGCCAGCGGCGCGAATGGCGAGGGTGAACTCCTTCGTGAGGAGGGAGTAGCAGAAGGAAAGGAGCGCGTTGACGGGATCGCGCGGGGGGCGGCGGTTGCGACCATCGAGATCGAAGTCGTTCACGGCGTCGCCCTTGAGCATGCCGTTGAACTCGCCGAAGTAGCGGCGAGCGGCCGTGCCCTCGATGCCGAGCAGCGCCTCGATGGACGAGGCGTCGCGAGCCTTTCGCGCGAGCTGCCTGAGCTCGGAGAGCGCGACCGGATCGGCGTTCTCGTGGTTGCGACCCAGCAGCGTGCGACAGTTCAGGATCTTCGATGCGACGAAACCCGTCGCGAGCTTCAGACAGAGGTGGGCGTCTTGCGTAGCTCGGTACTGCGCCAAGCGCAGTTCGACGTTCTTCGGGTCGTGACCAACGGCCTGACCGTTGAACCAGCCGCCGTAGCTGAAGAAGAGGACCGGGATGCCGCGGTCCATCAGCTTACGGATGGCGGGCGGCGTGAGCTGCGCGTTACCGAACAGCGCAACATGAGACGTGTTGGTCAGGCGCGATTCCTTGGCCGATTCACCGCTGGCCTGCACGATCAGCCGTTCTCCGTCGAGCCGGACGGAGGCTCCTTGCGCCTGCACGTACACGGGCAACTTGTCGTCGCGAGCAGGAAACAAGCGTCGAACGGGCTTCTCCGGCGGAGAACAGAACCCCCAAGGATCGTCGTCCGGGTCCACCTCGAGAATGTCAGCTACCGGCGGGTGTGCGTACTCGTGGCGGAGCGTTCGAGTCTCGTCGGGCAGGCAGATCCCTACCAGGGAACAGCCGTTGCACTTGGGGCTGTCGTCGAGCGGCGGGGGAAGCACGGCGGTCTTCCAAAGCTCTCGAGCACGAGCCGCTGCCCCGAGCGTGGCGCGGATCAGCCAGTCGTCGATCTCGATCGCGACGCGCTTGCGATCTTTGGCGTAGTAGATTTCGCCGTACTCGCAGATGTACCCGTGCTCGCGTAGCAGCAGCACCTGAGCGCAGACCTGCGCCATCTCGGGCAGATAGGCGCCTCCCTGAACATCGGGCACGGCGCTCCGCTTGTATTCGACCGGGACGACGTGACCGCCGTCGACTTCGACCAAGTCGATCTTCGCCGTCAATCCCAGACGCTCGGACGTGAGCCAGACGGAGCGCGCGGCGTAGGGAAGCTCTTCCTTCTCGGCACCGCTGTCTGCCGGCGCTTCGTCCGTCTTCCGCTTCTGGAGCGGCTTGCCCAGCTCGTTCACCCGGCGGTGAACGGCCTGCCCGTCCACGGTGTAGACGTTGTCCGCCCACTCTCCCTGCACCCACTCGAGGTACATCAGCCGCTCGCAGTAGAGGACCTCGTTGATCATGCGGGCGGGCACGAGGTCCGGCTCCGGGCGAACGACGGGGAGTTCGCGCTTCAGCGTCTTGGCGCGCGCGGGGCTAGGTGGTGCGTCGGTGTCGCCCTTCGTGCGGTCCGGGACCGACGCGGCGGCGTCGCTGGGCGTGCGACCGTCCGTCATGCGCGACGAGCTCGCTTTCGGAGGGGGATACCAGCCGTGCTAGTGTTGGCGCCATGACGCTTCCCGCGCGTCGAACTGCAACCTACGCCGACATCGAGGCGCTGCCCGAGAACCTGGTCGGCGAGATCATCGGTGGAGAGCTGCACACCCAGCCCCGCCCGAGCGGCCCGCACGCGGCCGTCGCGTCGCTGCTCGGCATGGTACTCGGCAACCCCTTCCACCGCGGAAGCGGCGGTCCCGGTGGTTGGATCATCCTGGACGAGCCCGAGCTGCATCTCGGCGCAGACATCCTGGTTCCGGACCTCGCGGGCTGGCGTCGCACGCGCATGCCCGAGGTCCCGGATATCGCCGCCTTCGAGATCGCGCCCGACTGGGTCGCGGAAATTCTCTCCCCGTCCACGGCTGCCGTGGACCGCGTCGAAAAGCTCCCCATCTACGCGCGCGAACACGTCCCGCACGTCTGGCTCATCGATCCGCGGCTCCAGACACTGGAAGCCTTCGCCCTGGCCGGCCCCCGCTACGAGCTGCTCGGCGCCTGGCGCGGAGCGGAAGTGGCGCGCGTGGCACCGTTCGACGCGATGGAGCTCGAGCTGGCGGCGCTTTGGGCGAGGTAGGAAGAGCGATTCCAAGCCCGGAAGGGCCGACTTGAGAGTGGCGAGGGGCGTCACGACCGATCCGGCTCTATGGGGCGGAACAAGCCCAATCCGAAGCTGCTGGAGTGCCCGAGACGGATGGGGCCGACTACTGGGTCGGTGAAGCGCAAACGGACCAACTGACCTCGGCGGTCTCCGATGAATGCGCGCCTAGCTGCATCCCGTCTAGGTATGTGCACCGACACCCATTGAGGCGTGCCCAGGAACTCGACCTCGACATCTCGCGCGATGTCCCGGCCCTGAACTTCGCGGCGGATTTGTTCAACCATCGACTCGCCCTCGCGCTCCATTCCTCCACGAAGGTGATGACGCGGCGGTACGTACGGCGTTACCGACTCCCAGGCTTTCGATGATTGGCTGTCGAATCCCGGTGGTGGTGGAACCGCTCGATCCAGAGGCACCAGCCGTACCTTCCACTCGTCGGAGTCCGAGCCGGCTGCTGCCCACGACACGTCGCGCCCAGCTGCGAACAAGATCGCATCCTGCTCGTCGGCATCGAACGCTCGCGAGCCACGCCAGACAAGGAGGCGCGTCGGCTGGGCGTCTTCGCACCACGCCAGGAACTCCGTGTGGCGATGACCTCTCAAAGCGTCACCGCTTGCGTCCTTGCCGGCCATGTTAGCGACCGCCTCGCGCACGGAGCGGCTGGCTCTCGTCCAAGTGGCCGAAGGGTCTCCCGTCTTCAACCGCAGCAACTCACGCAGGACGGCTCCACGAAATCGTGACGCGAGGCGCACGATCGCGCGTGGCTCGGGCGCGACGTTCCATCCGATGGCGAACTGCATCAAGTGGCAGTCGGGTCGATGCTCTGGAACACGACGGCGCTCTCGGGATGCGGGCCGTTGGGGCCGCACCGCAAAGAGCCATTGGGCTCCGGGTGGAACAGCTCGCTTTGCGGAGTCGGGGTTGTCGGTTGTGCGTTCGATGTCTTCGCGTGTGGCGTCAATCAACGGCGACAGCACGGGCACTGAGCCAGCAGTTCGCCTGTCGGCAAGTGTGCAGTTGATTGGAGGAATTCGATCGACCGAATCAGCCACGCGAATGCGCGTGAACGTCTCGGCACGCCCTATGTACGTCATGCGCTCGAGACACTGGACGAGCAGCGCCCGAACTTGTTCGGTCCACTCGTTGCCTTCGATGAACCACCACACGGGCGAATCGGGCGGGACGCTCCAGTAGTTGTCCTGCACCAGGCTGGTGCCATAGCTGCGAGTGCCTGCCTTCTTCTTTTCGGCGGGACGCCAACCGAACTCGGTCGGATGGTACTGTCGCAGCGAGCTGCCCTTCCTGGCTTCGGGTGGCAGATGGAACGCGTAGGTGCTCGTGCAGAGCGCTCTTTGCAGCTTCTCGAGCTGTGAAGGGTCTGGGGTCACTTCCGCTTCCCGGGCCCACTGGTACCAGCGCGCAGTGACCCCGCGAACGAGGCGCCATGGGCTCGGCGGCCATTCGCCGTGAGGATCGTCAAACGGGTTCACGCGCCACGGCGTGGCGTGGAAACGCCCGAGCGGGAACTCTTGTCGGAGAACGAGCTTCATCCCTCGGTCTCTTCCGATGACTCGTCGTCATCGCCGCTCTTGGCTGCATCGGCTTGGCCTTCACGGTACAACTCATCACGTGGCCAGAAGATGTCGGTGACGGGTTGCTCGGGGAAGCCAGCCTCCTTGAGCGCTTGCGCGATGTTGACCTCGATCGCTACATCCTGATCGTAACTCTTGAGGGTCGTTCTTCGGAGATGGCAGCCCGACCGAAAACGGAAGGGCGATGCGAGAAGCTTCTCGGTCTTCCAAAGAGCGAGCGCCACCAGGAATTCCTGCTGCCTCTCAGAGAGGCCGAGTGCTCTGTCGCCCTTCGTACGACCGAAAGAACGGATGAGGCCAATGTCGAGTACAAACGTTGCGCGGATCGACTCGGCGGTCGCGTCATCGACTGCAAAGATCGGTTGCCCCGATGTCGTCTTACCGAGCCGGTCGAACTTCACGCCGGAACGATCAACTCGGTCCGCCCCGAATGCCTCGAGGTGAGCTGTGAGCGCGCGCGGGATCTTGATTTGCCACTGCGGAAAAAGCACGCCGTGGACAAGAGAGTTCGGATCGAGTTCGAAGATGCTCTTGAAGACGTCCCACCACTTCTCGGGTGGCGGATGTGCCTTCGAGCTGCCGGGCAAGGTGATGCCGAACCTCGTGATGAGGTCGCTCTCAAACTTGCCGTTCCGCTTCGCGCCATCGTTTTCCAGCGCGACGCCGTCCAGGAAGTAGGACGAGGCAATGCGGTGGCCTTCGGTAAGACTGGTCACGATCGTCTCGCGCTTGTCGCTCGGAAGCTTGTCGAGAAGGTCACCAGTGACGCAGCGAATGTAGGGCATCCCGCTGAGCTCATCGACCAGGTCGAGATCGTGC
The DNA here is from genome assembly GCA_030852505.1 of Myxococcota bacterium. Classification (GTDB taxonomy): domain Bacteria; phylum Myxococcota_A; class Polyangia; order Polyangiales; family Polyangiaceae; genus PMG-095. The sequence continues at coordinate 6,698 of JALYWZ010000017.1, forward strand.
GCTCCACGTTGGCAGACCGTTTCGAGGTGGTTGGCCATGCTCGCCGCGCTGTCAACGATGCAGACGTTCTCGGTCGTGCCGTCCTTGCGCGGCGCCTTGTAGATGACGTGGCCGATCTCCGGAAATCCAGCGGGTTGGAACCGGTCGCCCACGATCGGCTCAAGCGTTGCGGTCAGGACGAGTGGCGACTCGCCCCTAAGGACGGCGGCAGGCGAGAGCTTCTTTGAGGGCGGCTTCTCTGCTTCAGACATGTGCTTCTCCTCTTTGGGGCCGGCGTCGAGGGCGAAGCCAGCGTTCGAACAGGCCCGCTCGATCGCGGTCCGAGATGGTGAACAGTAGTGCCGCCGCGAGGCGGTCCGGGTGGTGCGTGGCCAAAGACACGTGGTACGTCGCGAGGCGGGCGCCAGCCATCGCGTAGCGAGTGCTCGCGAGTCTCAGCGCAACGTCGAGCTTGTCAGCGCGGATTAGCGTGACGAGCGAACGCGCTGCCTCCGTCGTTCGAGCGCCCGTTTCCTCCGAAAGTAGATCGATCGGAGACAGATCTCGAATCATCAAAGGACGCTGGTCCACGAGCGGCTGGAGGAGGCCGAGCAAGGCCAGTTCGCCGTCGGCTCGGGGCACGGCGTCCTGCCTTGGGACGAGCGCGCGAACCTCCTGTGGAACCCTTGTCCAGTCGAAGAGAGCGAGTCGCGAGAGCCAAGCCGAGAGCAATGATTCGTCGAGATCACCGGCAAGCCAATGCCGTACCTGCGGCGTCGTCGCCGTAAGAGGAGCGCGCCCAAGTCGAGCCGGTCTATACGCGTTCGCCTCTTGGTCGAGGAGTCTTCGCAGCAACACGGTGACAAGGACTTGAGCCAGCTCACCAGGTCCCCAAACCCAGCGCGGTGGAGGTCGCTCCGTGTGCGTGAAGTACGCGTAGGTCTGGCCGTACTTCCACTCGACGCCAAAACGATACGTGGCAAAGGGCTGTGCGATCGAGAAGTCCGACACGAGCGACAAAGCGAGCCGTGCCTCGATGCAGGACTGTTCATCAGCGAACAACGAAGGCAGCCACTCGAGCGGCAGCGGATTCCACCGAGTCTTGCCCTCGCGGAAGCTCCGGTTGCGATCGATGCGATCCAGCGCGCCGACCACGGCGTCGAGCAGGGCGATACCCATTTCCGGGTTGCTCGGCTCGGCAGCGACGTCGAGGAGTGCTGACTCGATGGGTCCACGAAGGCCCACGAAGCGTTTGCCATCCCGGGGAAATCCTCGGTGCTCAATCAGGCCGGTGATGCGCTCCAGCGCCGTCGATACAGGCGAGCGTGTGTCTGCTCCGGTCTCGAGAGAGAAGCGAGACTCCAGTCGAGGCTCGAACGTATTCGAACTCGTCGTCCGTCCAAGGGTATAGCGGAGAAACTCGCTGACCCCAGCGTCCACACCGCGCCCACGGATCGCCGTCGCGAACGCAGCGGGTGTGAGCGCTCCGCGCCCACGCAGCTCAGCGCGCCCACGCGAGAACAGTGTGCTCACCTCGGTCAGCGACATCGGTCGAGCCCACAGCGGAGTCCAGATCTCGCCGCGAAGCCGGTCTGCTTCCTTCTCTGCGCTCGCAGCGATGGGTTCGGTGATGAAGGGGAAGGCGCCGACTGCGCGCCCAGATCGAGCCCCAAGGCGTCGAGACGCGCCGCCCGCGAGGAATGTCAGCCCTTCGCAGGCGAGAACCATCGCCCACGGAGAGATTTGTCCCTCGCGTGCGGGTGATTGACCGCTGTTGTAGAGCTTCGTCGCTTCGCTGAACCAAGAACCTGCCGCCAGCTTCTCGACCATCCACGAGACGGCGTGCCCTAGGAGCAACGCATGCAACGCCGTCCTTCTTGCATCCGGAGGCGCAGCGCCGTTTGCGTTGGCCTCCGCTTTCCTTCTTCCCGATCCCTTTCCCGGCTTTGGGGCGCTAGCGAGGGCATCGACAGCTTTCCGCCAACCCGCCGCGAAGTCGCGGCGACCCGCGTTGCCGCCACTGCCAAGGAGCGGGTTAAAGCTCACGCGGGCATGCGGCACGGCATGGGCAGCGAAGAAGGGAAGCTGGTCCTCCAGGGACTCTGCTTGCCACCGTGCGAGCGGTGCGCCCGATCTGGCCTTTGTGCCCTTCTTCTGCTCCTCGGCCCAGCTCTTGTCGTACTGGGTCCACTCGCGCTTACTGGGCTCCGGGTCGCGCTGTGTATCTGCGACGCGCACCAGCTCGTGAAGCAGGGCATCGAGAGTCGGGGGGCCCCCGACCACATTCAGCACATCGTCGCGCCATGCGATCCGCGTGTCCGGCCACTTTCGAGACAGCACCCGCAGAAGGCCGAGGGATGCGAGGTAGTTACCAAGGCTGTCGGGGGACAGCCCCGGCAGCGCGTGCACTGGAAGCCGAAGCTCAGCGGCCACCGCGTACCTCGCTGGCCTTGGTGCTTGCGCTCGGCTCCGCACTCGCGCGCCAGTCCGCGATGCGCACGAGCGCTTCGAGATACACGAGGGCAAACGGACCGAGGTGGCGTGGCTCGTCCGCCGGCACGGCGCCGGCCTCACTCTTCTCTTCTGGTCGCCAAGGGCCAAGCAGATCGGCGACGAGGCCAGTCCAGCCGGGCCCGGTCATCACGAACTCGTAATCCTCCCATCGTCCATCAGCGCCGTCCTTCGCGATCGAGAAGTCGAGCGGCCACTGATCGTCGCCGACTACGAGCAAGCTTGGTTCCCTCCGCACACCGAAAACATCATCGCCTTCGCCCCTCGTCGAGCGCATCACGGTGCGCGCCTTTCCGTGGTGCGTTGCCGCCAGGTAGACCGCGAGCGCCGGATACGGCTTCGTTTCGCTGCCGCGGTACTTCCGCCACATCGCAAGGGCAGACGCGACCTCGTGGCGAAGCCCGGGACGGAACTGCTGGTGGCCTGCCCACCGAACACCGGCGACAGCGCGCAGCGACGTCAGCTCAGCATCGCTAAGCCTGTCGTCGATGGCCCATCGAAGACGAACAACGTCCTCACGACGGCGGCGGCGCGCTTCATCCGGCAATGAATGAGCCCGTGGTCGAAGCTTGCCGAACGCTGCGCGGACGGGCGACGGGTCACCCCCCACATCGGCGGCGACGACGCGCGGGCTCTTGGCGAGAAGCGCATTGGGAATGCCAGATCGATCGGGCAATGCAGCCTGCCACTGCGGATGGGCTTTGCCCAGATCGTGGAGTCCCGCGGCCTCGACGATGGCCTTTCTCACGTCGCCCGTTAGTGAAAGCGCATCGCACAGGTCCTCGGCTTTCCGTCTCGCGTCCTTGAGGTGGTCTTCGAGCTTCGACCAGTACCCGATCTCGGTCCAAGCGTCGTCTTTCAGGGTGGCGCCGCGCCCGGCCCGTGGTACCTCGGCCAGCACGTTCGACTTGTCGCCTGTCCATCCTTCCGCCTCGTCGTAGCCGCCGACGTCTCGCTTCAGCATCACGAGCATGCCTGGGCGAATGTCCCAGTGGTTGACCCGTTCCCAACGGTCACCTTCGTCGTCCCAAAGCCACGCTTTGGCCTTGGTGTTCTCAATCATCTTTTGAACGCGAAAGAAGGAGACCGGGCAGCCCTCCCTCGCCGGTTCGAGCAACGGGCCATCGAGCTCTTCGCCGCGTGGAGGGGTATCGCCAGGCCAGTCGCGCCAGAACACCGTCACGTCAAGGTCGGGATCGGTGCCGCGTACGAAGGCACCGACGTCGGTGAATCCACCGTGAACGTCACGCTCGGTGGAGAAGAGGCCGTGGACGTCGAGTGCACGCGGAAGCGGGCTAGGCTTGGGTTGCAGGGCTTCAGACACTTCCTTGTGCTTGGCCGCGTTGATCTCGGCGATGGCCTTGGAGAACGCCCTTTCCTGAGATAGGGGGACGAACGCGTCTACGAGCTTCTTGGCCACATCGATGTCGTCGAATTCATAGGGCCCGATGCGCTCGACCCTCTTGCTGCCGCCTTCCTTTGGCGTCTCCCAGACCCAGGCCTTAGCTTGCTGGTCGTCTCCCTTGCGATTGAGACGCCCAAGTCGTTGCAGCATCGATGGCCACGGTGCGAGCTCGGTGAATAGGCGGTGTGCGGAAATGTCCACGCCGGCTTCGATAACCTGCGTGCTCACGCAGATGAGACCAGGATCATCGTTCGGCAAGTTGCCGTGTTTTCGTTTGGCGTCGAAGTCGATGAGTCGCTTCTCGTGTCGTGCGCGGTCCTCGCAACGGAACCTGGACGTAAGTAGCACCTTGTGATCAACCGATGACAATGCGGCAAACACGTCGCGCGCCATGTCGACCGTGTTGCAGATAACGAGCGTTAGTGTGCGCGCCACGTGGCTCGCCTTGACTGAGGCGGCGATGACGTCGGACGTTATTACCACGGATTTCGCTGCGCCCCGTCGCCTGCCTCCCCTTGCGGCCGACTCCGTCGCAGCTGGTGTCCACCACGCCAGTGGGCGCTTCGCTTCTCTCCACCAATTGAGCCCGTTGTCACCGTCGAGCGCGGTCTTGAGCTTGGCTTCGAATGCGACCTGACTCTGAGACGGTTCACCGAGCGCCTCGCGCACGCGATCCGTCGTTTTCAGGAACGACGTGCCCACCGTGGCGCTCATCCACGTCGTCAGGCAGGGCTTCAGCGATGGGAACCGCTTGCGGCGCATCCAGTCGAGCTGCGAGGTTGTCCAAAGCCCTGGGCCCATGAGCTGGACCTCGTCGATGAGCCAGCGGCAGTCGTTGTTCAGCAGGCCGAAATGAACCGGCCACTCGAAGCGGCTCATGGAGTAGCCGCGGTTCAGCGCCCGCGAGAGAAGCTGATCCTGAGTGCCAACGAGCACCCATGGCCTATCGAGCTGGCTGACCCATTCGTCATCGATAGACCCGCCCATGAGCTGATGAACCGCCACGTCGATATCGGGCTTTTTCGCCTTGATCGCATCGAAGTAGGTCGTCAACCGCTCTACTGTCTGTGTAACCAAGCTGCGCATCGGCAGGCACACTACGAGGTGCAGTGGCTCCGCTTGCTTGTCGACTAGAAGGCGCCACGCCCACGCGAGTGCGACCTCTGTCTTCCCGAGTCCGGTCGGAACGGGGAGAACGTCTGGCAGGCCATCGACCGCAACTTGACGCTGCCAAGCGTACGGAGAAAACCCGTTGGTCGCGAGCTTGAAGAATTCCGTGAAGGAGTTCTCGCGGAAGTCACTCGTCATCTCACACTCCCTCACTGCCGCTCTTCTGCGTTGTGTATCATTGGTTGAGGTCGGTCCCGGGTCTCGCGGTGAAGCGGCCTTCTGTGAACCATAATCTGGCGCTGGGAGAGCCCGCAGCTGGCTGCAGAGACGCCCGTTATCGGTGCGCGCCCGGATGCCGGGCTGTTGGGTTGAGGACCCGCTAAGGCGAGCTCAAATTTCATGATGATTGTGCGTTCTCCTGGGATGCAATGCGTCGGTGCTGCCGGACGCAGTCGTCCCGCCGCTCGTGCGGCAATCACTCAACGGGCTTACTCCACCCACCTCCACCACTCCGCCGCCCACCGTAAAGTGCACCAACATCGCCGTCACTTCCGCTCCTGTCATTCGAATGGCCTTCTCGTACGTGAATAGCTGCGGCGCATATTTGAGAGCTCGCTCCGTCCAGTGTTCTTCCCGCCCCGGGAAGCTTTTGTGATCGACAATCACATAGCCGGAGTCGGTCTTCAACAGGAGATCGATCGTTCCTTCGATGCGGCGTGCGCCGTGTTCGGTGTCGAGCAGAGCTGAGATTGGGATCTCGCGGTGCCACTCGGCGCCGGGCCAGCGAGTGTCGATGTAGGTGCGGAAGGCGTCGCTCGCTGCGAGGAGTGTGTCGGGCGCGAACATGGCGCCGAGCTCGGCGTTCGCGAGGACGCGCTGGGCGAGCTCGCTGCGTTGATCTGGGGTGAGGGAGCGGTCGTCGGCGGCGAGGAAGGTGTGGAGGGCGTTGCCGATCGTGTCCCAGGTGGTGCCGCGCGCGTGCGTGAACGTCATCCGGCGGGTGAAGCGCGTGCTGGCGATGACGTGTGGTTGGGGGAGCGCGAGCGGATCTTTTTCGGCCTGGGAGGGAGAGATGCGGTAGCGCGGGATCTTCGTTGCGGAGGATTGGGCCGGTCGGGCGAACCAGTAGCGAGTACTCGATGACGCGTGGTGCGGGTCGGGAGAGTCGGCTGCAGTTTTTGCGTTGAGGCGCCACGTTCGCGGTGTGAGGGCAAAGCGGCCATCGAGGCCGCGGATCGCGAGCTCTGGAGTCGGCGCATCTGGTGCGGGGAGTGTGAGGAGCGGGCCGCGATCGTCAGAGAGCTCATTGAGCCAGGCGATCGATGGGCCCTTTTTGAGCAGGCGCACGGCCAGGATCAGATGATCTCGGGGGCGGGTGAAGGCGACGTAGAGGAGGCGGACGCGTTCGCGGTGGTCTCGAGTGCTGACGGCGCGGCCGAAGGTGGACTCGGCGGCGCGCAGGGCGAGGGGTGCGGTGGTGCGCTGTTGTTGAGCGAGTGGCCAGGGCCAGTAGCGGATCCATCGGCCGCCGAGGGGATCGGCGGCGTCGAAGGCGGCGCGGTCGGTCTCGGGAGTGACTTCGAAGGCGTCGCGGCGGCGTTCGCGGTCGAGGCTCGAGACGATGACGACAGGCCACTCGAGGCCTTTGGATTTGTGGAAGGTGGAGATCGCGACGGCGTTGGCGCTCGAGTCGACGTGTTGTTCGTCGGTGGCGCGCTCTTCGTCGCGCTGGCGGATCTTTTGCTGGGTTTCCTCGAAGTAGCGGAGGAGGCCGGGGAGTGTGGCAGCCTCGCGCTGGTAGTCGCAGCGCTCCTCGTAGTGAGCGGCGAGCGCGCGCAGGGCCTCGAGATTGGAGAGGCGCTGGTCGGGGTCCGGCCAGCGCACGGCCATGGCAGCGACGTCGAGGACGGCGAGGACGCGATCGAGGGTTTCGGCGGGGGAGAGCAGCGGCAGCTGGAGTCGCAGGGCGTCGAGGCCGGCGCGCCACGGGGAATGGAGCCCCGGATCCACCTTTTCGGCACTGGCCTGGATGCGCTGGGCGAGCCACTCGTCTGGCGAACGACCGTTGAAGCCGGTCAGGGCGTCGAGCTCCGCGCTCGCCAGGCTGTCGCGCACGTCGACCAAGAAGCGCAGCGCGGCGGACACGAAGGTGCCTTCGGGGGTGACGAGCAGGCCCACACGGGGCAACACACTCGGAATCCCGAGCAACTTCAAAGCGGCTGAGAGCTTGGCTGCTTCAGCGTTGGAATAGACGAGCACGGCGATGTCGCCGGGACGGACGGGCCGTGCGGCGCCGGTGGCGCGGTCGAGCACGGGCGTTTGCTCCGGCGCTTGGAGGAGACGCGCGATGCCTTGCGCGATGGCCTGTTCTTCGTCGCCTTCGAGCCACCAGAGGCCAAGTGGGGGGAGGTTTGCATGGCCTGAATCGGGCGAGCGAGCGGCGGTGGTGACGACCTCCGCGGCAGTGAAGCCTTGCGCCGCGAAGGCCGCCGCGAACAGCGTGTTGCTGAGCTCTACGAGCTCGGGTCGTGACCGGTGGTTCTGGCCGAGGCGCTCGCTCTGGCCGCCGCTCTGGAGCGTCCAGCGGGTCACGGAGGCCATGAGCGCGGGATCGGCGCCGGCGTACTCGAAGATGCATTGCTTCTGGTCGCCGACCCACACGGAGCGGCCGCACAGCGCGTGAAGACGCATGAACAGCGCGAGCTGGATCGGGCTCGTGTCCTGGAACTCGTCCACGACCAAGAGCTCGAGGCGCTCGCTGAGCTCGGTTGCGACGTCTGGAGAGTCCAGCACCTGAAGCGCGCGATCGATCATGTCGACGTAGTCGAGCAAGCCGCGCTCGGCCTTCCACGAGGCGTAGGCAGCGAGGCCGACTTGAGCAGCATCGAAGAGGCGCTCCGTCAGCTCTGCGAGGTGCGCTCCGAATCGGGGGTGTGTGTCGTAGGCTGCCGCCGCGTCGCGGACGGGTTGGACTAGCGAATGAAGCTTCTTCGCGGGATCGAGTCGGGTCAGCTTGGCCCACTGGTTCCAGGGCAACTGCCCGCGCCGGAGGCCCTCGGCGCTCGAGCGCAGCACGGGGATGGTCTCAGCGGTCTTCTTGGTGTCGTCACCGGAAGCGCTGAGCTGCTCGAGGGCCAAGGCCAGAGCTTGCTCGAGGGCTCGTTCGAGGGCCGCGCCCTCGGGAGCCGGGGGCGGGAGGAGGTCTCGGAGCGCCTGCGCCGAACGGCGGCCCATCTCCGGCAACTGTTCTGCGGCGATGCGGTTGCTGCGAGCGAGCGTCATGATGTCGTCTACCGGGCTGACCCAGTCGTAGCGATTGACGCGACCGTCCCAGCCGAGCTGAAACTCGGCAGCGCGCTCATCGAGCGCCGCTCGAAGCTCCGGGGGCAGCGCGTGCTCGAGTGCTGCGCGGAGCAGGCGCTGTCCGTCGTTGCCCGCGATGACATCGACTTCAGGGGAAAGGCCCGCGTCCAGTGCGAACTCTTTGAGCAGCCGCAGGCTGACGGCGTGCACCGTCCCGAGCAGAGCCAATGGGAGTTGTCCGGCACGGTCGAAGTGTCCGGCCTGCAACAGCTGGCGACGGATGCGCGCTTCGAGCTCTGCCTGGGCTTTCTTCGTATAGGTGACGCCGACGAGACCCTGGACCGCAATGCTCTCGGCTGAATCGGGGCTCACGGCGTCAGCCACTTCGCGCGTGAGGCGGAACGTCTTGCCGCTGCCGGCGCTGGCGCCAACCAGGCACAGACCTGTGGCGAGCTCGAGAGGCTCTACCTGGGCCGTCACGTTAGCTCCTCCCAGCGTCGCCCACAGAGTCCGTCAAACTCACAGTACTTGCAGGTTGCGTCGGCGGCGTACTGAAAGTGGCTGGGCTGCTCGGCTTCGGAGACGCCCAGCGCCGAGAGCAGTGGCAGGAGTGACGCAGGCCGCTCACCGGAAACCGACCCGCGGCAATCGCCATCGATGCTCGACTGAGGGAGCGCGTCGCGCGCTTCCAGGTATCGTCCAGGCTCGGCCCGGGCACGAGCTCGGCGCCGTCGAAGATCCGCGAGGATAGGCTGAACAGCTTGCCCTGTTTGAGCGAGAAATAGGCGGCGCTCGGCAGGTCGCCCTCGGTGCGTTTCGTGGAGTGAGCGAAGGCATAGAGCGCGAGCTGGAGTGCTCGGCCCAAGCGAAGTTGGTCTCGGTACTCCGCGATCCCCCACTTCATGTCGATGATGGCCTGCTCTCCTCCGGCCTGTTCGACGATGAGGTCGATGCGGCCTGCCAGTTGGGCTGCGCCATGGGTCCCATCGAGTGGATGCTCGACGGCGACGATGCGTAGGCGCGCGGCCCTTAGGGTTCGCGATAGCTCGACGACAGCGGCAATCAACTGGCGCTCGAGCTGGCCGCGTTCGAATGCCATCCCGGGCCGCAGCAACAGGGCTGCTTCGCGCTCGTAGAGGTCAACCAGCAGCGCCGCCGCCTGGCCGGCGAGCTCCGCCGCTTCTCCGTCGAACGCGCCGCGCTGATGAAGCTCTTCGACGAGACGGTGCCCGAGCTTTCCATTCAGCTGAAATAGCGGCGAGAGCGAGTGCCCGCCCGAGCGCGTGCCTGCGCGGTACCCGAATACCCATCGGAGTGGGCAGCGCAGCAGGGCGTCCAAGCTCTGGAACGACAAATGCTCGATCGCGGAGATCGCACAACCCGGAGACCATTCGGTGCGGCCTCCCGGGAGCTCGACGCTCGAGTGATAGGCGAGGGCGGGCGAGTGCGGGGCGCTCGGCTCTCGAGCGCCGTCGCGGAGCCGAGCACAGGAC
>JALYWZ010000764.1 GCA_030852505.1 Myxococcota bacterium
AGCCCTCGGGTCGCCACCTTGGGCGCTGGAGGCGGCGGCTCGGCGAGCGACCGGCCGTGCTCGTAGATTTCCAGGTTCCCACTCCAGGTGAGGCGGGAGCCGGTGGACGCGAAGGCCGCGTCGAGCTCGGTCACGAGCGCGGCCCGCGCCCGCGGCAGCGCGAGCTCGGCCCGCTCGCCGCGGTGCATCTCGGTCATGATCGCGAGCAGCGAGCGCAGGCGGTCGGGTGGCACCGGCAGGTAGCGGCCGTCACCGACGGGGACCACGCGGAAGCGTGCTGGCACTCGCAGCAACGCTTCGATGCTCGCGCTGTCCGGGCACTCATCGAGGAGATCGAGCAAGGCCGGCAGCAGATCGACTCGCCGCCCGTCGATCTCCACGCCGAGCTCGAGGCCGAACCAATCTTCGCGCTCTTCGGGATCGGGCTCGAGCCGCGCGTACCAGGGGCTCTCGGCGTCCGCGACGCGGAATGGGTAGTCGCTCGCGATCGAGACGTCCCAGCCGAAGGCGCGGAGCTGCGGCACCGCGTAGGCCGTGAACGAGCACCAGGTGTGGATGTTGCCGTCGGGATTGAGGAAGTAGTCCGCTTCCGAATCGAACGCGGGCTCGAGCCAGTCGAGGCACGAGATCTCGATCGCGCCGAAGCTCTCGAGCAGGCACTGGGCCTGCGCTTCGCCGGCGCGATCGCGCTCGATCATGCGCACGCCGTTGGACGCGGAAACGAAGAAGCGGTCGCGCCGATCCGAGGCGCGGATCGCCGTGCCCGAATAGTCGAACAGCAGCCGGAGCGCCGGGACCTCCTGGTCGGAGTCGGGGGCGCCCTCGCCGCCGAGACGTTCCAGAGACAGGGAAAGGCGGGGAATGAAGACCCCCAGGGCGGGGTCGACCCCACTTTCGGGGGCTCCAAGCTCGTCAGCCACAGCGCTTCCAACCAGAAAATCTCGGATTCGTCGAGGGGCGCTCTTTCCCGACATGACAAATTGTCATTCGATTGACAGAATGTATTGCCTCTGACAGATAGTCGAGGCAATGGACGATTCGTCAGAGAGGCTGTCGGACTCCCCGGAGCCGCCGTCGGAGCCGCCGCGCGCCGACTCCGAGATCACCGTGCTCGTGGTCGACGACGAACCGTCGAACGTCACCTCGCTGCAGAAGATCTTTCAGCGCGAGGGCATGCGGGTGCTGACCGCGGACGGGGGCAAGGCTGCGCTCGAGCTGGTGCGGCGGCACCGGGTGCAGGTGGTGCTGACCGATCTGATGATGCCGGGCACGAACGGCGTCGAGCTGCTGCGCGCCCTGCGCGAGGTCTCGCCCGACACGGAGGTCGTGCTGATGACCGCGTATGGCACCGTCGAGACCGCCGTGCAGGCGATGCGGGAAGGGGCTTACGACTTCGTCGAGAAGCCGCTGAAGCGCATGACGATCGTCAAGAGCGTGCGCAAGGCGGCGGAGCGGCACTCGCTGCTCGAGGAGAACCGCAGCCTGCGCCAGGAGATCCAGCTCTTGCGGCATCGCGAAATCGTGGGCCAGAGCGCGGCCTTGCGCCGCGTGCTCGACGTGGCCACGCAGGCCGCGCCATCGACGGCCACGGTGTTGATCCTGGGCGAGAGCGGCACGGGCAAGGAGCTGATCGCGCGCTTCATCCACCACAAGAGCGCGCGCGCGGCGGGGCCCTTCGTGGCCGTGAATTGCGCGGCGATTCCCGAGAGCATCCTGGAGGCGGAGCTGTTCGGTCACGAGCGGGGCGCGTTCACCGGCGCCGTGGCGCGTCGCGAGGGGCGCTTCGCGCGCGCGCGGGGCGGCACGTTGTTCCTCGACGAGATCGGCGAGCTCAGCCCGGCCGTGCAAGTGAAGATCCTGCGCGTGCTGCAGGAGGGGGAGTACGAGCCCGTTGGCGGCCGCGTCGAGAAGAGCGACGCGCGCATCGTCGCCGCCACCAACCGCGACCTGATGGCCGAGGTCGAGGCCGGGCGCTTTCGAGAGGATCTCTATTACCGGCTGAACGTGATCGCGATCACCGCGCCGCCGCTGCGCGCGCGGCGCGAGGACATCCCGCTGCTCGTCGATCATTTCCTCGGCGTGTATTGCAAGAAGAACGGCCGGGTGCGGCTGCGGGTCTCGAGCGAGGCGCTCGGCAAGCTCGCGGACTACTCGTTCCCCGGCAACGTGCGCGAGCTCGAGAACGTGATCGAAAGGGCGGCCGTGCTCTGCCGCAGCGACGTGATCGGCATCGAGGACCTGCCGGAGTCGATCGCCAACGCCCAGAAACAGCCGGCGTCGTCGCTGAGCTTCGCGATCGGCACGCCGCTGTCGGAGATCGAGGGACGCGCGATCCGCGAGACGCTCCGGTACACCGCGGGCGACAAGTCGCTCGCCGCGCAGCTGCTCGGGATCTCCACCCGCACCATCTACCGCAAGCTCGGTGAGCCCGACGGCGGGCCGAGGGGGCCATCGGCTCTGCCCGAAAATTCCGGCTGACAACTTGTCACTCGGCGGCGTTCGTCGTTCGCCAGCGTGCCAAGTTGGCGCGCCAGCGCTTCGAGAATTGCAGCGTTTACCTGATTCTCGGCCGGTGCGTGGCGGGGCTTGACCCTTGGCACGCCCCTCGCTTTAACCCCTCCCGGACCCGTGGCTCTAGACCTTCTGATCCGGAAATATTTCGCGGTCGTCGTGCTGGCGTTCCTCACGCTGGCTGCGTACTTCCAGGCGTCGGGTGTCACCGAGCTCGTGGGTGCCGGCTTGCTCACACCGGCGGCGTCCGGCTCGCTCGCGCAGAAGTACTCGCCACCGCCGATGCCGATCCCCCATTCGGAGCCGCGCTCGGCGCTGCCATTGATCGAGCGCAACCCGTTCGATTCGGTGACCGGCAACCTGATCCCGAAGGAGCCGGAGGTGGAGGCCGCGCCGCCCGGGCCCGACCTCAGCGATCCGCTGTCGGCGCCGGCTTGCGACAACGTGAGCGCGCTGATCGTCACCGAGTCGACCGATCCGGAGTGGTCGGTCGCGGCGCTGATGGGCAGCGGCGAGCCGCACCCGCGCCTGCGCCGCACCGGCGACGAGGTCGCGGGCAAGAAGGTCGTGTTCATCGGCTACAACCCGCGTGACGCGACGCCTTCGGTCTGGCTCACCGGCGGGGGGCAGCTGTGTCAGGCCCAGCTTTTTCGGGTCGCCGGCGCGCCCGTAGCGGCGGCAACGCCCGAGCC
>JALYWZ010000765.1 GCA_030852505.1 Myxococcota bacterium
GCTGGTCCGCGGCGGCGGGCGCGTGGCGCTGGTCGCGGAGGACGAAGCATCCGTGCGCCGCGTGACGGCGAGCTACCTCGAGCGCGCTGGCTTCCGGGTGCTCTCGGTCAAGGACGGCGTGGAAGCCGAGCGGCTCCTGTCGAACCCCGACCACGGCATCTGCGTGGCGATCCTCGACGCGGTGATGCCGCGCCGGGGTGGCCAGGCCGTGTACGAAGCGCTGTCGGCGCGCGGCCGCTCGGTGCCGGTCGTGTTCGTCACCGGCTACGATTACGAATCGCTGGTGCTCACCGCGCACCGACCCGGCGTGGGCATTCTTCAGAAGCCGTTCTCCGAGGACGAGCTGCTCGGTCAGGTCGCTCACGTGCTCGACGACGCGAAGAGCTGAGACCGCTCAGGCCTCGAGCCCTGCGATGTACTCGGCGTGCTGCTCCAGCACCCGCTCGGCGCGCTCGATCGGCGAGAGCTCGGGCGCGTCACCGGCGCTGCCGTAGGGCTGCCAGACCTTGCGCTTCATCGCGACCAGCTTGGCGTGGGGCTCGAGCATCGGCCGCTTCAAATCTTCGAGGATCTCCGCTGCCGCCAGCGCCCCGCTCTCGGCTGCTCCCTCGAGCCTTCCCTGGAAATCGAGCGAGCAGTGCTCTCCGCAGAAGTGCAGGTCACCGTCGCGCCGCGCGATCTCGGCTTGCCGTGCCCACTGCCCGGGACGCAAGCAGCTCGCGCTGCCGCGCGCGAACGGTTGCGTCGGCCAGGCCACGCGCACCGCCGAACCGGCGCGATAAGCGTCCTCGACGTTGACCGTCTGGAAAAGCTGCTTGAGCTCGGCCAGAATCGGCGCGAACTGGTCGTCGGCGCTGCCGCTCAGCGCGGCGAGCCCGGCGTCGCCGCCCAGCACCGCCGCCAACAAGCCGATCGTGCCGCTACCGCCGCCGCTCTCCCAGAGCCGTCGCGTGTCGTCGAGCACGTCGCCCGTGGACCTCTCGAAACGCCAGGGCTTGCCGTTGAAGGTCGCAGCGAGCTTGACGGCGTTGCCGTATCCGAGCTCGGCGATCCATTGCCTCTTGCTGCGCTCGAGGTTCAGGCCCGAAAAATCGACGTCGCGCAGCGCGGAGAACGGGATCGCCAGCACGACGTGCTCCGCTTCGGTCTCGAAGCCGAGCCCGTTGCTCTGCTCGAAAGACAGCGTGAAACGCCCGGAGTTGCGGGTGATGCGCCGCAAGCGGCATTCGAAGTGCAGGTTATCGACCAGCGCGTCGGCGATCCTGGCGGTGAGTCGATCCATCCCGCTGTTGTCCGGGTTGGCCGTCGTCTCGCAGCGCAGCGTCGCGCCGCGCAGCGGGAAAAAATGGAACGGTACGCCGCTCGCGCGCCCGAGCAGCGCCGACAGGTGCATCGCCGACAGCTCGGAGGGCTCCACGCCGAATTCCGTGCGGTAGGCGGCCGTCAGGGCATGCAGCAGGCTCGCGTCGTCGCCCGTGTTCGCGGCCAACCATTCGGCGAGGGTGGTGTTGTCCAGGGTCGCGCGCGCGGTCTTGGTAGCCATCGCGGCCTCGGCCTTGGGCAACAAGACGGACAGCCCCTGCTCGAGCTGCTGCTGGCTCACCTCGGCGCCGCCCAGCCAGAAGCGCCTGGCGGTGAAGCCCTCGGGGATCGTGACCGGGCTGAGCTGGACGCCGGCGTCGCCGGCGAGCGTGTGCATCGCTGCGTCGTAGGCGCCGAGAAACTCCGCGCCGAGCTCGCAGAGCAGCGCCGGCTGGAAGGCGTTGCGGGCCGTGAACACGCGCCCGCCGAGCCGCGGCAGCGCCTCGTACAGCTGCACCTCGACGCTGGCGCCGAACAGCCAGCCCGCGCAATACAACCCGGCGACGCCTCCGCCCACCACGGCCACGCGCTGCGTCGTCGGGGCTCGCACGCGCGGGGTCTGTTCGGTGTCGTCGCAGCCCAAAAGCCAGGCGCCCGCAGCGCCGAGCCCGAAGCTCCTGCGATCGATGCGTGCCCCGGTCATCCCGGCTGCGGCGGAGGCAGCGAATCGTGTTGCGGCACGGATCCGCGGAAGAGCCGGACCACGAGGGCGCGCGTGGACTCGAGGATGCCGATCGAGACGTAGAAGGACAACAGCCAGATCAGCACGAACTCGGGCTGGAAGCGCAGCCACACGAAGGTGCTGGAGCCGAGCACGAACAGCACGAGCAGGATGCTGCCCGCGTCGAGCCGGAGATCCTTCAGCGAGCGGAAGCGCACGTTCGAGACCATCAGCAGGCTGAGCAGCACCGTGACCCCGAGCAGGATCCACGTGTATTGCTCGGCGCCGAGCGCGCCGCCGACGGCGTGGTTCGCCACGACCAGCGAGATCAGCACGCCGGACGACGGGGGAGTGGGCAGCCCGATGATGTACCGCCCTGGCTTGATCGGCGCGCCGCTCGGCGCCGACGAGAGCACGTTGAAGCGGGCCAGGCGGATCGCGGCGCAGGCCACGAACAGGAACGCCGCGATCAGGCCCGGGATCGGCTCGCGGTGCAGTACCCACTTGTAGACGAGCACTGCCGGCGCGACGCCGAACGAGATCACGTCTGCCAGCGAGTCGAGCTGCAACCCGAACGCGCTCTGGGTGCGGGTCATGCGCGCCACGCGGCCGTCCATCATGTCGAACAGCATCGCGAAGATCAGCAACACGGCCGCGCGATACACGTCGTTTTCGGTGGGGTTGTCGCGCGCTACCAGCCGGATCGCATTGAACCCGCAGAACACGCTGGCCAGCGTGATCAGGTTCGGTAGCACGAACAGCGTCTTGCGCAGGTCGAGACGCGGTCGCTGGCGGCGCGGCCTTCGCAATCGCACGCCCGGAGCCTAGCTGCGCCCACTCGCTGCGTCCAGGATGGCCGGAATTGGCCTAACGGTCGGGGCCGCACGCGCAGAGCTTGGCCCTCGGCCTTTGGCCGCCGTACGATCAGCCAAATGCCGCTCGCTGGCCTCCATCTGGGGATTTCCTTGCTGGTTTGCCTCGCCGCCGTCGGGTGCGCGAGCGATCGGGACGCGATCGATCGGCGTCTCGAGGGGCTCTCCGAGGACATCACGCGCCTTCAGGTCACCAACGACCGGCTGATGCAGCGCCTCGACCAGCTGGAGGTCGAGCGCGCGTCGCGCCGCGAGGTCAAGACGCCCGCGCCGGCGCCGCAGCCGGAGCACGCCCCGCTCAAGGT
>JALYWZ010000171.1 GCA_030852505.1 Myxococcota bacterium
GTCCGGAGCACCGCCTTGGGCCGTCGAGCCACCCCTGGCTGTCGAGCCACCCCTGGCCGCCGAGCCGCCCTGCGCCGATGCACCGCCCTGGCCAGCGCTGGAAGTGTTACCTCCCGAGCCGCTCGTGAACTCGCGCTTTCCGCCTCCGCAGCCGGCAAAGAGCCACGCAGCTGCGGCATATTTCAGACACCTCCACCCAAACGCTTCGATCGCCCGCGTCATCACCTGCACCTGGCTCCTCGGCTAGCACGATGCCGCGCGGACTTCCAGACACAAACCACGAGCGCGGCGCCGAGTAACTCTCGGGAGTTACAAGGACTCGCTCGCGAGAGAGAGACCAAGCTTCCAAACGCCAGCCCAGGGAGAAACGCCGATTTTTCCCGGGCACCAGCCGAACACAATCACTCATATACTACCAGCCAGCGCCCCCGCGGCCCATCGGCGATCACTCGGCAATCAAGCAAGTTCGCGTTCTGACTGGGACTTCGCCGCCCGGCAAAATTCCGGGCCGCGCGCCACTTTTTGGACGTAGCTTGCGGCTTTCGAGCGTATCTGGCTAAGTCGGCTCGTGCCGAGATCCTTTCTTTCGCCGCGTGCCGCGCTGGCCGCCGCCTGGGTCTTGATGGCCGTGGCTGGTTTCTCTCCACCGAGCCTGGCCGACGAAGACAACGCGCGGCGCTACTTCCAGAACGGGGTGGACCTCATCACCGCGAAGGAGCCGAACTACCAGGACGCGTTCTATCAGTTTCAGCTCGCGTATCAGGAGAGCGGCAATAGCTGGAAGGTCCTCGGCAACCTGGGGCTGTGCGCGCTCAAGCTGGAGCGCGATCAAGACGCCGTCGCGTACTACGAAGAGTACCTGAACCGCGGCGGTACCGAGATCGCGAGCGAGGAGCGCCGCGCCATCGAACAGGATCTCCTGTTGCTGAAGGGCAACCTCGCGACGGTCGTGCTCACCTCGAAGCACCCCGAGGTCAAGCTATCCGATCGCCGCGCAGGTAGCTCGGCGCCGCCCCAACCCTACAAGATGGTGGACGGCAGGCTCGAGCTCCGGCTCCGCGCAGGCGGTCACACGATCACGGCTCGCGCAGCCGATCGGCAGCTCGTCTGGGAGGTCGTGCTCGAGCCCAAATCCGTGACCGAGCACGAGCTGGATTTCGATGCGAGCAGCGGCTCCGCCGCGCAGGCCGCGGGCTCGACGACGGCACCCGGCCCCGCGCAAGCCACGGACGGTCGCGGCACGGATCTTCGCCTCCCCGGTTACATCCTGCTCGGTGCCGGCGGCGTGGGCCTCGCGCTCGGCGGGTTCTTCGCCTGGCAGCGCGCCGACTACGACAGTCAGGCCGAAGACGCCTACGCTTGCAACGACACCGGCAGCTGCACGGACGACGACATCGCCACCGTCCGCGACCTCGAAGATTCGACCAGCTCCGCGGGCGTGCGTGCGATCATCGCGACCAGCGTCGGCGGCGCAGCGCTCGTGACCGGCACCGTGCTGCTGCTGCTCTCGTCCCACGACGAGCCCGGCGACAGCGCCAAGGCGCGCGTTCAGCCGTGGATCGGATACGGCTCTGTGGGCTTGAGCGGCAGCTTCTGAGATCGGGCCGAGCGCTGAGGGCTGATGAGGACCCAGCCCCGAAAAAAAACGGCCGCCCCCCGTTCGGAGAGCGGCCGTCGTCGCTGAGCGCTCTCTTCTAACGCTTCACGGGAAGTATCCTGCAGGCGCCTGCGCCTTCAGTCCGGCGATCTCTGCCTCGAGGCTCGCGCGCGCTGCGTAGTGCGCGGCGTCGTTGTACAGGTTCGTCGCCTCACCCGGATCGGTGGCGAGATCGTAGAGACCCCACGCGCCGTTGATCCAGACCAGCTTGTAGCGGGTGTCCTTGATCGCCCAGGTCTTGGTGCTTCCCGAGGTGATCTCGGTGAAGGAGTGCGTGCGCCCGGTAGATGCCGCCTCGTCCGAGAGGACCGGCTTCAAGCTGTAGCTGTTGTTGATCTGGCTCACGCTCTGTCCCGTAAGCTCGAGGATCGTGGCGTGGTAGTCGGTCGACACGACCAGGTGGTTGTCGCGACCGCGACGCGTGACGCCGGCACCCGCGATCACCAGCGGCGCTCGGACACCGCCCTCGTACGCGCTGCTCTTCGCGCCCCGGAGCTTGGTGCCCGTGTCTTTCACGGGCGGCGGCGTGCCGTTGTCACCCACGAAGATCACGACCGTGTTCTCGAAGTCGACCTCGGCGAGCAACCGGCCGAGCTCGGTGTCGAGGGCCTGGATGTTCGCCTGATAAACCGGGATGTTGGTGGCGTACGACCCGGGCGCAGGATTGCCGACCGAGCTCAAATCCACGGAGTGGAGATTGGCTGGTGGCACCTGATACGGATTATTCCCACCGTTTGCGGCGTGGGGTGCGTTGTACGACTGGTAAAGGACCCAGGGGACGTCGGGCTTCGTCTGCTCGTGCTCGTGGATGAAGTCGATCGCGTAGTCGGTGAGCGCGGTCGTGGCGTACGTCGTGTTCACCAATGCCGGGCCGTCGATGTCGAAGGTCGTCCAGTTGAAGTAGCTGGAGATGCCGCCGCCCAGGATGCCGCGGAAGCTCGTGATCCCGATGTCGCGGATGTGCTGGAGAATGCCCGGCGCCGCTGGGAAGGCCGCCGTCGGAAGCGGGTCGATGCTGCCGCCGCCGAGGTGGTACTTGCCGATGACGGCGTGGTCGTAGTCGGGGCTATTCTCCGTGAGTCGGTCGAACAGCGTCGGCGTCGAGGTCGGCAACACGTTGCCCACGGCCGTGACACCGGTGCGGTGCGCGTACTGACCGCTGATGATGGTGCCGCGGGTCGGCGAGCAGGCGGGGCTCGACCAGGCGTTGTCGAACACCACCCCTTTTTCCGCAAGCGCTTCGACGTTCGGAAGCGGCACCTGGCCGCTGTTGCCGGCGAGCTCGGGATAGAGCGAGACGCCTTCCGCGCCGAGGTCGTCGACGATCACGAACAGCACGTTCCGCGCCCTGCCGCCGCTGCCGCCGCTGCCGCCGCTGCCGCCGCTGCCGCCCGCTCCACCGCCAGCTTCCGAGGCCGGCCGCACGAAGGTCACGGTCGAGCTGGTAGTCGCGGTGCTCTCACCGTCAGACACGGTCAGCTCTACCGTGAAGGTGCCGGGCGTGTCGCTGGTCAGCGTCGCCTCGGGTCCGATTGGATCATCAATCGTGCCGCCGGTCGTCGACCAGTAGTAGGTGAGCGGCGACGGCGCAGCGTCGGGGTCGCTCGCCGCGGTCTTCAGCGTGATCGAGCTGCCCACGTACACCGAGAGCGGCGTCACGGTCAGCTCGTCCACCACTGGGGCCGCGTTGAACGTGCCGTTGACCTGGACGTTGCCGTTCTTGCCCGGCGGCGCGCCCTTCAAGTGGATCGTGACGGAGCTGGTGCCGCCGGCCGTAACGTTGAACGTGGCCGAGCCCGTGAAGGTGGCACCGTTCGTGGCCGCCGCCGTCAACGTGATCGCGTAAGCGTTACCGGCCGGGATGCCGCCGATCGTGCCGGAGACCCTGGGCGCGCCGCTGACGTCGATGCTGCCCGCCTTGCTGAACCCGTTACCCGTGATCGAGTACGTGACGGAGTCGAGCGTGACGCCGGGCGCGACGTCCAGGTGGACGCCGACTGAACCGCGCTGCTCGTCCTCGTCGGCCGACGGCGCGCTCGAGCACCCCTCCAGCGCCGCCACGGAGCCCAACCCCAACAGGCAAACCAGCGGAAATGTACCCAGCCTCGCGGCGCGCGCCGAGTTCGCAAGCCAATGCTTCATCGTGTGATCCCTTTCGCTGAAAAGGTCGCCCGCAGGCGCCACAGAGGCGCGATGCGGACGACTACGTACAGTCGAAAGGAGCCAAAGCCAGTCCTTTATAGAGGACGCAGCTCCACATAACAAGACAAAGGCGGAACCGGACGCGAAAACTTCGCAATGTTTCCGATCGGAAATGGAAAACGGCCGCCCCGTCGTGAGGCGGCCGTTCGTCGTGTTCCGAGCGCCGAGCTCAGTAACGGTACTGATCGGGCTTGTACGGCCCCTCGACGGACACGCCGAGGTACTCGGCCTGCTTCGGCGACAGCTTGTCGAGCTTCGCGTTCAGCTTGCCGAGGTGCAGCCGCGCGACCTTCTCGTCGAGCTGCTTCGGCAGGATGTGCACGCCGAGCGGGAACTTCTGGGTGAAGAGCGCGATCTGCGCCAGCACCTGGTTGGTGAAGCTCGAGCTCATCACGAAGCTCGGATGGCCGGTGGCGCAGCCGAGGTTCACGAGCCGGCCGCGCGCCAGCACCGTGAGCTTCTTGCCGTCCGGGAAGATGAAGTGATCGACCTGGGGCTTGATGTTCTCTTCGCGGATGCCCGGGTTCTTCTCCAGCCAGGCGATGTCGATCTCGCTGTCGAAGTGGCCGATGTTGCAGAGGATGGCCTCGTTCTTCATCGCCTGCATGTGGTCGCCGCGTACCACGTCGCAGCAGCCGGTGGCGGTGACGAAGATGTCGCCGATCGGCGCGGCCTCGTCCATGGTCACGACCTGGTAGCCCTCCATCGAGGCCTGGAGCGCGCAGATCGGGTCGATCTCGGTGATCAGCACGCGCGCGCCGAGGCCGCGCATGGCCTGGGCGCAGCCCTTGCCGACGTCGCCGTAGCCCGCGACGACGCAGACCTTGCCCGCGAACATCACGTCCGTCGCGCGCTTGATGCCGTCGGTGAGAGACTCGCGGCAGCCGTACAGGTTGTCGAACTTGCTCTTGGTGACCGAGTCGTTGACGTTCATCGCCGGGCACTTGAGCTCGCCGCGCTTGAACATCTCGTACAGCCGGTGCACGCCCGTGGTGGTCTCCTCGCTGAGGCCGCGGATCGGGTCGGCGCCGCTGAACAGCTGCGGGTAACGCTTGTGGATCCAGAGCGTGAGATCCCCGCCGTCGTCGAGGATCATGTTCGGGCCCTTGCCGCCCTCGAAGGCGAAGATCTGACGCTCGAGGCACTCGTCGTACTCGGCCTCCGTCTCGCCCTTCCAGGCGAACACCGGGATACCGGCCTTGGCGATCGCGGCCGCCGCATGGTCCTGCGTCGAGTAGATGTTGCAGCTCGTCCAGGTGACCTCGGCTCCGAGCTCCTTCAGCGTCTCGATCAGCACGGCCGTCTGGATCGTCATGTGCAGACAGCCCGCGACGCGCGCGCCCTTGAGCGGCTTCGACGCGCCGTACTCGGCGCGGAGCGCCATCAGACCCGGCATCTCGTGCTCGGCGATCTGAACTTCTTTGCGGCCCCACTCGGCCAGCGACATGTCGCGCACGCGGTAGGTCTTGCCCTCTTGGGTCGGGACGCTCTCCACCTTGCGCTTCTTGGCTTCGGGTGCGGTTTCGAGCGCTACGGGTTGTGCCATCGTCGTTCTCCTTCTCTTTCTCTCTTCAGCAATCGGGGCTCCCGCGGTGCGCGAGCCGTTCGAAATCTACGGTCCCCTCGAGCTCAGGTTTCGTCCGGTAGACGCGTCGCCGACAGGACCTGCCACCCCAGGTGGCCTCCAGTCGTGGCGCTGACCAGGCCGTGCGGCAAGCGCGCGACCCGGATCTGCCCGAGACCCGCGGCGCGGGCGTGGCCTTCGAGCTCCGAAGGCTCGAAGCCGTTCCAGACGTCTGCCTCGCGCTCGCGGAACGCCTCGTCCGCGTGGCGCTCGTAGTCGATGACGAGCAAGCGACCGCCGGGGCGCAGCAGCGCAGCGAGCTGCTCGACCGCCGCGCGTGGCCTCACCGCGTGGTGCAACATGCGCGAGGCCACGACCACGTCGGCGCCTGCGCCGGCCGAGCCGAGCAGCTCTTCACTGTCGAGCTCTCCGCGCAAGAAGCGCACGTTCTGATAGCCGCGCCGCTCGGCGCGCTCGCGCGCCCGGGCGAGCTGCGCCTCGCTGCGATCGATGGCGATCACGCGACGGAACAACGGAGACAGCGCGTCGAGCAGCGCACCGTTGCCGGTGCCCGCGTCGATCGCGAGCTCGCGCTCGGGCAGGAGCACGCTCAGCGCCGACAGGTACGCGGGGATCTCCGGCGAGACCTCGGACGCGCCGCCGTGCTCGCCGGCCTCGGAGAAGAACTCGCGCGTGCGCAGATCGCGCTTCTCGACGATCTCGGCGATCTTCGACAGGCTGCCCTCGCGCTCGCACAGGCCGCGCCCGGACGCGAGCGCGTCGTTCACCACCGGGTCGAGCGCCGCTCCCTCGGACAGGCGAACGAAGGTGCGCGTGCCGTGACGCCGCTCCGCCAACAGACCCGCTTGTCGAAGCGGCGACGCGTGCCGCGACACGTTCGGCTGCGACTCGTCGAGCAGCTCCGCGAGCTCGCTGAGCGACAGCTCCTCCTCGGCGGCCAGGGCCAACAGGCGCAGGCGCGCGGGCTCCGCGAGCAGCCGATAGAGCTGCCAGCGCGTCTCCATCGCGGTCGCCAGGGCCATGGGCTGTATACTTGCATCGTTTCGCATGTAAGCAAGTCCCAACTTTCCCCGCGGTTACGGGTATTTCGAGCGGGGCTGAACGGCGCCCTCTCACTTGACCCCGACGCCGGCGTGGACGGGAGCACCACGCGTTCGGCTAGACTGCCGTGCATGGATCGGTTCCGGCGCTTCGACGAAGCGTACTACCACCGCTACTACGAGTCGCCGCAGACTCGCGTCACTTCGCCCGAGGAGCATGCCCCGCTAGCGGACTTCGTATTTTCGTTCGCAAAGTACAATCACATCGAAATCAAGAGCGTGCTCGACGTCGGTGCTGGCATCGGTCTCTGGAAACACTGGATCGAGAAGAATGCCAAGGGCGTCTCGTACACAGGCACCGAGGTCAGCCAGGCGATGTGCAAGAAGCACGGCTTTCAGTTTCGTGACATCGCGCGCTGGCGCGATCGCAAAAAGCACGACCTCATCATCTGCCAGGGTGTGCTGCAGTACTTGCCCGATCCCGACGTCGCACCGGCGGTCGCCAACATCGCAGCCATGGCGCGCGGGCTCGTTTACTTCGAGGTCACGACTCGCACCGATCTGCGCGAGCGCTGCGACAAGGTCCGCACCGACGCGGACATCCACGTCCGGAACGGCTCCTACTATCGGGGCATCTTCACCAAACATCTGTTGAGCGTCGGCTGCGGTCTGTGGTGGGTAAAAGACCGTCCTCCGCCGTTCTTCGAGCTCGAGATGACCGGCCCGTGAGGCCCGCGGAGATCCGGTGGCACAATCCAAAGGCATCGTCCGCAACCTGATTTCGCTGGTCCTACTAGGCGGGACCGCGCTCGGGCTCTACAACGTGTACTCCGATAACACCGAGGTAAAAACCCAGGCCGAGCGCGTGGCTTGCGCCGGCCGCGAATGCACCAGCAGCTTCCTCCGCGAGTCGCGCTCGCCGATCGCGCAATCGTTCACGCTCCAGACCAAGCTGGTCGAGAAGGGAAAGGTCGACCGCAGCGCCAGCGTCGACGTCGAATGCAAGCGCGAGCTCGTCCTGGTCGGTGAGTACCGCTGTACCGCTCGAGGGGCTCTACCCTGAAGGCACTGTTCGAGAAACCGGAGATCCGGATGAGACCCGTAAGAGTCGAAGACATCATGACCCGCGACGTGCGCTCGTGCGCGGCCGACGACACGCTGGCGACCGCCGCGCAGATCATGTGGGAGAACGACTGCGGCGCCGTGCCCGTGACGGATCGCGACGGCAAGGTGGTCGGCATCGTCACCGACCGCGATCTGGCGATGGCCTCCCACCTGCAGGGCGTACCGCTGCACGAATCACGGGTCGCCACGGCGATGGCCCGCGACGTGCGCTCTTGCCTGCCCACCGACTCCCCCGCGACCGTGCAGGCCTTGATGCAGCACCACAAGATCCGCCGCGTGCCGGTGGTCGACGCCGAGCGACGCCTGGTCGGGATCGTGAGCCTCGGGGACCTCGCCTACTTGATGGCCTCCGATCAAGCGCAGGGCAGCGACGGCCTGACCTGGACGGCGCTCGCGCACACGCTGTCGGCGGTGAGCTCGCCGCGCTTGCCGCGCTATCGCCGCTGACGCTACCCCGCGAGCAAGGCGGCGCCGAGCACGCCGGCAGAGTCGCCGAGCTCGTGCTTCACGATCGGCGTGAGCAGCTCGTCGTTCAGCACGTAGGCCGCGACGCGTTCGATCCCGTCCGCGTACAAGCAGTCCAGGTTCGAAACCCCGCCGCCGAGCACGATCAAGCTCGGATCGAGGATGTCGATCACGGTCGCGAGCCCGCGCCCGAACGCCTCGAGCATCTCGTCGATCGCGGCGGCCGCGTGCGCCTCCACGGCGCGGGCAGCGGCGATCTCCGGCAAGCGCGCGGCTCGGCCGGAGCGGCGCAGGTAATCCCGCTCGACGGCAGGACCGGCAGCGTAGAGC
>JALYWZ010000766.1 GCA_030852505.1 Myxococcota bacterium
CCCGCGATGGTGCGCGAGCAAGGCGAGGGCACCCACGCCCGAGCCGAGGTCCACCGCGAGCGCGACGCGCCGCCCGCTGGCGAACGCCGCGAGCAAGATCGAGTCGACGTTGACGCGGTAGCCCTCTCTCGGCTGCAGCAGCTCCACCGCCCCGCCCAGCAACGCGTCGCAGGTGATGTCGGGACCCAACACCACCCGGCTCATAGATCGCTCAGCGCTCGCTGTCGAGGTGACGCATTTGCTCCGCGCCGTAGCGTGTGCCGGCGACGGCGTCGCTCGGGACCAGCGCTTCGAGCGCGGCCACGTCCGCGGGACGAAGCGGCTTCAGAGCGAGCGCGTCGGCGAGCTGCGCCCGGGTCTTGGCGCCGACGAGCGCCACGTAACCCGGGGTTTTCGCGCGCACCCAGGCGACCGCGAGCTGGGCCGGTGTCATCCCGCGCTCGTTCGCGAACGCGGAAATGGCCTGAACGACGCCTCGGTTCTGGCCGGCGTTGTCGCCGCTGAAGCGCGGCAGGTAATTGCGGAAATCGCCGGCGCCCTTGGGGGTGCTGCCGGTGAGCAGACCGCGCGCGAACACACCGTAGAGCGTGGCCGAGATGCCGAGCTTGTCGAGCACCGGAAAGATGCGGGCTTCGGGGCCGCGAGTCGCGAGCGAATACTCGATCTGCAGATCCACGATGGGATGCACGGCGTGGGCGCGGCGGATGGTCTCGACGCCGACCTCCGACAGCCCGATGTGGCGAACGTAGCCGGCCTGCACCAACTCGGCGATCGCGCCGATCGTGTCTTCGATCGGAACCGACTGGTCGAGGCGCGACGGCCGGTACACGTCGATCACGTCGACCTTCAGCCGCTTCAGGCTATAGGCCGCGAAGTTCTTGACCGCGGCGGGACGCGCATCGAAGCCGATCCAGCCGTTGTCGGGACCGCGCAGGGCGCCGAACTTGACGGAGAGCTGCACGCGGTCCCGCCGGCCCTCGAGCGCGCGTCCGAGCAGCATCTCATTGTGACCCATCCCGTAGAAGTCGCCGGTGTCGAAGAGCGTGACACCGTGATCGATCGCGGCCTGGATGGTGCGGATGCCCTCCGTCTCGTCGGCGGGCCCGTACATTCCGGACAGGCCCATGCAGCCGAGCCCGAGCGGAAAAACCTGCGGGCCGGTCTTTCCGAGCGCAATGGTTTTGCGAGTTTCTTGCTGGTTCATCGGGTTTCTCCCTGTTTTCGAGAGCTCAAGATAGGCCGCGCCTTTCAGAAAACCAGTGAATAGAATGTATAGGACTCATGCACACGGATTATGGAAGGGATCTGGATCTGAACCTCTTGCGGACGTTCGTCGTGGTTGCCGAGACCGGCAGCGTGACCGAAGCCGCGAGCCGCTTGTATCTGACGCAGCCGGCGGTCAGCGCGGCGCTCAGACGGCTGACCAACGCCGTCGGCGCCCCCGTGCTGGCACGAGCGGGTAGGGGAGTGACGCTCACGGCGCGCGGCCAGCGACTGCTCGCCGCTGCGCGCCCGCACCTCGACGCGCTGGTCCACGCCGCGCTCGCGCCGGCCGTGTTCGATCCCAAGACGACCGAGCGCACGGTGCGACTCGGCCTGTCCGACGCGGCCGAGTCCTGGCTGTTGCCGCCGCTGGTCCGCGCCTTGTCGGAATCCGCACCGAAGCTCAAGCTGGCCGTCACCCCCGTGCAGTTTCGCACGGTGGCCGCCGCGCTGGTTCAGGGCAACGTCGATGTCGCGATCACCGTCGCCGACGACCTGCCCCAGGCCATCGCCAGAAAATCGCTATTTTCAGGCGGGTTCGTGTGCTTGTTCGACCCGCGTCACGTCCGGGTGCGCCGACTGACGCTGGCGCGTTACCTCGAGCACCAGCACGTGGTGGTCTCCTACAACGCGGACCTACGGGGCGTCGTGGAAGACCTGCTCGGCATCGAGCGCAAGGTGCGGGTGGCGATTCCGAGCTTTCATAGCGTGGGCGCCTTGCTCGACGGCACGGACCTGCTCGCGACCGTTCCGGCGATGGTCGCGGAGGAACAGCGTGTCGTTCGCCCGCACCTCGCGACGCGGCCGCTGCCGTTCGAGCTCGCTGGCGCCGCGATGGAGATGCTGTGGCCGCGCGCCACGGAAGACGACGATGCGCTCTGCTTCGTGCGCGAGCTCGTGGTCGGTATCGCCGCACCCGCCGCGCAGAACGCTCACGGTGGATACAAAAAGCGCTGAATGCTAGCATGCGCGCGTGCAGCCAAATCGAGCGCAAATCCGCGAGCTCGCGTCGCGGCTGTCACTCGGGGCGTTCGCCCACGACGGCGCCTTCTGGCGCAAGTTGGCGCACGCTGGGGCGCGGCACGGTCCCAGCTTTTGGGTGCGCTACAGCCCGAGCGTGTTCGGGACGGCCTTTGCGCTCGCGCTGCCTCGCGCTCGCCGTCAGGTCCGCGACACGCTGCGCTGGGTCCAGGGAGAGCAGCCGGCACTGCAAGAGTCCCGCGCGGTGCTCAGCACGTTCACGAGCTACGCGCACTGCCTGGCGGAAGCGCTGGCTGCGGGCCGCCCGGAGTCCGAGCGGGCACGGCTCACCGTACTCGGTGAAGACGAGCTCGCGCGCGCGCTCGCGGGAGGTCGCGGTGTGATCGTCGTCACGGCGCACGCCGGGCCCTGGGACGCGCTCACGCGTGCGCTCGGTCAACGCACGCGGGCCGAGGTCGTGGTCGTGATGCAGCGCGAGCGCGATCGCGAAGCGCGCGATCTCCACGACGGCGTGCGCGAGCGCGAGGGGGTGCGCGTGCTGCACGTCGGCGAGGATTTGCTGGCGGGCGTGAGCCTGCTCCGGCACCTCGAGCGCGGCGGGATCGTGGCGCTGCAGCTCGACCGTGGCGCGCCGAGCGGGCGCGCGCTGTCGGCGAAGCTCTTCCAACGGCCGTTTCGGGTTCCAGAAGGCCCATTTCGCCTGGCCCAGCTGAGCGGCGCGCCGATCGTGCCGGTGTTCGCGCGCCGCGTCGGGTTCTTCGATTACGAGGTGCGCGTGCGCCCCGCCGTCACCTTGTCGCGGTCGGCCGACGCTGTCGAGCGACGGGTCGCGGCGCAGACCAGCGTGGACGCGCTCGAGGCGTTTCTGTCGGAGCACCCGACGCAGTGGTTCCGCTTCGACGGGGCTGACGCTCAGATGCCGTAGTCGGGCTCGTCGCGCTCGCTGCGCAGCAC
>JALYWZ010000767.1 GCA_030852505.1 Myxococcota bacterium
GGTTGTGGACGCCGTCGCTGTAGTGCCAGAAAGACCAGCGCCGCCAGGCAGCCGGGACCTCGAGCGCTTGCTCCGGGGTGTAGCCGGCGAGCCATAGCGGGTAGCCGCCGAAGAACTCGTCGTTCGGGTTCTTCAAGTACTCGCGCCAGAAGGCACCCGTGTACAGGATCGGCTCGCGATCGAAGAGCTCGGCGGCCTCGAGCAAAAACTCCTTGGTCCAGCGGAGCACCTGCTCGGGCGTGTGCCCGTTCGACTCCTCGAGCGCCAGCACGGGCGGCAGGTCGAGGAAGCCGGGGCTGCCCACCACCGAGTGGAAGTGGACGGCCTGGGTCGCCGCGTTCGCACCGACGCGCGCGAAATGATACGCGCCGCGATACAGACCGACGTCCTGCGAGCGCTGCCAGTTCTGCTCGAAACGGCCGTCGACCCACGAAGCGCCTTCGGTGGCCTGAATGAAGCAGAAGCTCACGCCGCCTGCGACGACGCGGTGCCAGTCGAGCTCGGCCTGATGGTGACTGACGTCGATCCCCAGAATCCTCGCCATTTCGGGCCTCGGTCCTATGTCCGAATCCGGACCATCGGAATGGTCAGTTTTGCGGCGCTACACCGGGCGCGGTCGCCCTCGACCAGAGCGACCAACGGTCAGGAAACTGTCGAGAATCGCGGAAGACCGAGCGCGCGGGGAGGGGCGGCGTATGCCGCCTGAACAGGTCTAGCCTCCGGCCGGGTCCACCGCGCGCAAGCGAGCGACGACACGCACCCTGTCCGCGAGCCGGATCGTGCCGAGCAGGGCCGCGTAAGGGCGGATCCCCCAGCGGCTCGGGACGAGCTCGACGTCGGCCACGAAGTCGCCGCCCTCCGAGCGCGCAGAGAAGGTGATGCTGCGGCGCTGCCCGACGAGCTCGAGCTCGCCCCGGACCTCGAGCACGGGACCGACGCGCGCGGTGCGAGCCTCGAAGCGCGCGAGCGGATAGGTGCGGGTATCGAGGATCCGCGTCTGAACCGTGTGCTCGATTTCCTGACGTTGGGCTGCGTCGAGCTCGTGTCGGTCGAGCTCACCCTTGCGGATGACTCCGTCCACACGCAGCGACGCGGTCTCGAAGGTCGCACTGAGCGCGTCGGCGTCGATCGTCACCCGGAATCGCTCGAGGCTGAGCCGCAGGTCGTGCGCCGCTCGCGAGAGAACGCCTTCCTTGAAGGTGAAGACGTGGATCTCGCCGGTGGCGGTCGGCATGGGCCCCTCCATGGTACCGGCTCGGCGGCACGAAACTACTGCGCCGTCCTGGCCGACTCGGGGGACGTCTCTCGGGCAGACCCGCGCGCGCTCCCGCCACCGCTCCCGGCGAGGGATCTGCGCCCTCTCACGACACCCTCCGCGCTCGGGTGCCAGGCTCCCCCCTCCACACACAGAAAGCCAAGCCTTGACGGGTACTTACGCTTCAGTTTAGGTTGAAGTATTTAGGGCATGCCGAATTTCTCAACAGCGCGCTGGGATCGATTTCCCACCCGTCTGCTCCATGATAGGGGCTCGCGTTCAATTCGGGTGGCGCCGTGCGGCTGGACCGACTGTCCGGACGTGACCGCGTCACCGGTTTCGGTCGAAGCAGTTCGCGCTGAGGGGCGCGGGCCGGCTTCCCCCGGCATCGGCAACCCCCGACGGCCAGGGCAAATCTCTTGAGCGAGCAAGACGAGAAAACCCGGGTCACCCAGGTGGTCCAGGCACCCCCGCCCGATCCGGGCCAGGGGAACGATTGCTTGGTGGTGATCTACACCGCCGAGCAGGGCCTGCTCGGCAAGCGCTTCGTGCTCGACCGGAGCCCGCTGCGGGTGGGTCGAGGTGCCGACAATCATGTCGTGCTCGAGGGCGACAGCGTTTCGCGCCGGCACGCGCATTTCGA
Organism: Myxococcota bacterium; assembly: GCA_030852505.1. Classification (GTDB taxonomy): domain Bacteria; phylum Myxococcota_A; class Polyangia; order Polyangiales; family Polyangiaceae; genus PMG-095. The sequence goes on from JALYWZ010000767.1 coordinate 1,899, forward strand.
GCGCCGCGGCAACTCGTGGTTCGTCGTGGACGACGGCTCGACCAACGGCACCTACCTGAACGAAGAACAGATCGCCCACGACGCCCTGCTCAACAACGGCGACCGGATCAAGGTCGGCCCCACCATCCTCAAGTTCCTGTCCGGCCTCGACGCGGAGTCCAAGTACCACGAAGAGATCTACCGGATGACGATCGTGGACGGGCTCACTCAGATCCACAACAAGCGCTATCTGTTCGAGGCGCTCGAAAAAGAGCTGATCCGCGCGCGCCGTTACGAGCGCGAGCTGTCGCTCGTGATCTTCGACATCGATTTCTTCAAGCGCATCAACGATCAGTACGGGCACCTGGCCGGCGATCACGTGCTGCGCGAGCTCGCGCGCGTGGTGCAGGAGCGGATCCGCCGCGACGAGGTGTTCGCGCGCTACGGCGGCGAAGAGTTCGTGATCGTCTTGCCCGAGACCGGCCTCGGCGGTGCCCGCGCGCTCGCAGAGGATCTGCGCGAGCGCGTCGCGACGCATGCCTTCGTGTTTCAGGGCGAGCGCATCCCCGTCACGATCAGCATCGGCTGCGCGCAGCTGTCGAAGGACGACCGCGCCGCGACCGAGCTCATCCAGCGCGCCGACGAGAAGCTCTACGAAGCCAAGCGCAGCGGGCGAAACCGCGTCTCGTCCTAGTGCTAGCGGCTTTGGCGCCGCCGTTCGACCGTCGTTCCGTCGAAGCCCGCCCCGAAGCCGAGCTGCACGCTCGCCCAGGGGCCGCGCACGCTCGAGCCCGTGGCGACGCCGCCCACCGGAAGCACGACGTAGCCCGCCTCGACCGACAGCTCGACCACGAACGCGCGTCCGACGGTGGTGGAAAGCGCCGCCATCGGCCACCCCCACGGCGCGACCGCATTCGAGGCGCGGCCACCGGTGTCTGCCTGCGAGCCGATCAGCCCCATGCGGATCCCGGCGCCCGCGCGTCCGGTGACGATGCCCGATGGGCCGGCTCGGCCATACACCATCAGCCAGGCACCGACGGTTCCGGAGCGGATGTCGTAGTGGACGCTGCCGCTCGACACCGTGCCCGCCTCGAACAGCACATCCGCCGACCAGCTCATGTGCGCGAAGCGCTCTTCGCTGATCCTCACTCCGCCGCCGTAGAGGAAGCCTTCCTTTTCGAGGAACGACCGCGCCGTGCCCATCACGACCGTGCGGAACGTGCGCTCCGGGGCTGGCTCCGCTTCCGGGCGGTCGCGTCGCTCCATCGAGCGGAGGTCTGGCGTCGGCGCCGGCTTCCCCGAGGCGAGCGTCACGGCGG
>JALYWZ010000768.1 GCA_030852505.1 Myxococcota bacterium
CCCTCGTGCCGATGTGCGGCGCACACGCCGAGAGCATCGCCGCGCCGCCGCCGATGCGCGCGGGCAACGACGCCTCGATCGACGCGCCCTGTTCGTCGCCCGAAGAGCTGCTGAAGGCGACGGGGACGCCGAAGCGCACGCCCGATCAGGTCGCGCAGCTCGAAGCGCCGCAGCGGCTCGCTGCGCTCTACTACCGGCTGCCACCGCGCTCGCAGGCGCATGTGCTGCTGATCGCGAGCGACGGCGGCGCCGAGCGCGCTGGTTTCCGTCGCTGCCTCGATCGCCCGCCGCGCTGAGCGCGAGCCGGGGGGATCCAGTGCCTGGTCCGGCCCTCTCACGGGGGCCGCGCGCAGTGAGCGCGTCGACGCGGAGTGTCTCCGGCTCGACGTGTTTGCGCACGAGTCTTCGTTCAGTCCGTTTATTTCGATACGTATTCAGGAGAGTGTGTTCATGAACAAGGGAACCGCAATCGTCGGCTTCTTGATAAGCTTTCTAGCCGGCATGTTTTTGATGTGGGGGCTGGACCGCCAGAGCGGCGGCCCGGATATTTCTGCGGAGGGCGCGAGCGCCAGCGCCGCGGGGGACCAGAGCGCGGCAAACGTCCCGGTTACCTCCAAGGACCCGCAGTGGGGCAAGGCCGACGCGCCGGTCACGATCGTGGAGATCAGCGACTTCCAGTGCCCGTTCTGCTCGCGCGTCGGTCCGACGATGAAGCAGATCAAGGACACCTACGGTCCGGACAAGGTCCGCATCGTGTGGAAGCACAACCCGCTGCCGTTCCACAAGGACGCGCGCCCGGCTCACGAGGCCGCGGCGACGGTGTTCGCGCTGGCCGGCTCGAACGCGTTCTGGAAGTTCCACGACTCGGCCTTCGCCAACCAGAAGGCGCTGACCGAGGAGAACTTCGAGAAGTGGGCGGTCGACGCGGGCGTCGACAAGGCGAAGTTCAAGGAAGCCTATGGCGCGAAGAAGTTCGCGTCCAAGGTCGACGAGGACATGGCCCTGGCGCAAAAGATCGGCGCCAACGGCACCCCCGCGTTCCGCATCAACGGCGTGACGCTGAGCGGCGCGCAGCCGTTCGACAAGTTCAAGGAAGTCATCGACCAGCAGCTCGGCGAGGCCAAGAAGCTCGTCGCCTCCGGCACCAAGCCGGCCGACGTGTACGTGTCCCTGACCAACAAGAACGCCCAGGCAGCGCCCGAGCAGCCCTCCAAGAAGGCGGACAAGGCGGCCAAGGACGACGACGAGGACGACAAGACGATCTGGAAGGTGCCGGTCGCGGCCGACGATCCGATCAGGGGTCCGAAGGACGCGCTCGTGACGCTGATCGTGTTCTCGGATTTCCAGTGCCCGTTCTGCAAGCGCGTCGAGGACACGCTGAAGCAGGTGAGCGAGACGTACGCGAACGACGTGCGCTTCGTCTGGAAGGACAACCCGCTGCCGTTCCACAACCGAGCCAAGCCGACGGCGATCCTCGGCCGCGTCGCCTACAAGCAGAAGGGTGACAAGGGCTTCTGGGACGCCCACGACGCGATGTTCGCCTCCGCGCCGAAGCTCGAAGACGACGACTTGAAGGCCATCAGCGAGAAGCTCGGCCTGTCGTGGGACACCGTCAAGCAAGCGATCGACGGCAACAAGTTCATGGACAAGATCGACTCCAGCGTCGATCTGGCCGCGGACTACCAGGCACGCGGGACCCCGCACTTCTTCATCAACGGCATGCGCTTGAGCGGCGCTCAGCCCTTCGACAAGTTCAAGGCCGTGATCGACGACCGCCTCGCAGCGGCCAAGGCGCTCGTGGCCAAGGGCACGCCGAAGTCGAAGATCTACGAAGAGTCGATCAAGGACGGCAAGGAGCCGCCGCCCCCCGAGCGCAAGCAGATCGCGGCCCCCGACGCCTCGAGCCCGTTCAAGGGCGGCGCTCAGGCCAAGGTCGTGATCCAGGTGTTCTCGGAGTTCCAGTGCCCGTTCTGCAAGCGCGTGGAGCCGACGCTGAAGGAGATCGAGAAGGAGTACGGCAACAAGATCAAGATCGTCTGGCGCCACATGCCGCTGCCGTTCCACAAGGACGCGCCGCTCGCCTCGATCGCCGCGCAGGAAGTCTTCGCGCAGAAGGGCAACGCGGCGTTCTGGGCCTACCACGACAAGCTGTTCGAGGCGCAGGGTCAGCCCGGCGGCATCGAGCGGCCGAACCTCGAGAAGCTCGCCGAGCAAGCCGGCGTCGACATGGCCAAGTTCAAGGCCGCGCTCGACAGCAACAAGCACAAGGCGAAGGTCGACGGTGACGCGAAGATCGGCAACGACGCCGGCATCAACGGCACGCCGGCGTTCGTGATCAACGGCTACTACATCAGCGGCGCTCAGCCCGCCGCCGCCTTCAAGAAGGTCATCAACAAGGCCTTGAAGGAGTCCGGAGGCTGATACTCGCGGTCGTCCGTGAATCGGACGACGTTCGCCCCGATACCGGAACCTTGGGGAGCGCCAAGGAAGCTTAAGACAACGGGGCGAGCTCGCCCCACGCGACGAGGGCTCGCGTGGGGCGGAGATCAGGGGGTTTTCCAGGGCGGCGTGGGGCGCGCCCGGACCGCGGCGATGGCTTCCTCGAGCCGGACATCGGCGCGCAGACAGGGCATGCAGTCTTCCTGACGCTTCTTCCCGCAGCCAGTGCGGGCCTGCCAGGCTTCGAGCTGCGATAGGCTGCGCTCGTCGCCGACGTCCTTGGCGCGCGCGAGCAGATTGCGCGCTTGCTCGCAGGTGCGCGCCGTTCGCAGCTCGGCCGCGAGCAGCAGCGCAGGCGTCGCGTGCTTGCGGAAGGTCGCGCTCCTGAGCCAGACGCCAGCGCGCTGTCGGGCCGCGAGCGGCGCTTGCTTGTCCGAGGCGATGTCCCAGATCAGCTCCGCGCCGCGCCCCGCCATCGGCCCCTCGAGCAATTTGAAGGCGCGTTTCCAGGTCGCGCTCTCGCGCGCCGCCGCGAACACCGCCATCGACAAGCGATCGTCCGAGGAGAAGCTCGGGTCTACGGTCAGGGTGCGCTCGACGAAAGCCAGCGCGGTCGCGTGGTTTTTCTTCTGACTCTCGGCGAGCGCCGAGGCCGCGAGCACGTCTCCCTGGTTCGCGGCACCGAGGCTCGGCGGGCGCAGCTCGGGCGCTGCGACGCTCGAGGGCGGGGGCGCCGGGAGCGCCGCGATGGGCGCCA
>JALYWZ010000769.1 GCA_030852505.1 Myxococcota bacterium
CCTTCAAGCCCTGACCCTCGAGCACCGCGAGCAGGGCGCGCACGATCGTCGTCTTGCCGACGCCGGGGCCACCGGTGATCACCGCGAGCCGCTCGCGCGCCGCGGTCTCGACCGCCTTGCGCTGGCTCGGCGCGAGCTCGATTTTTCGCTTCTTTTCGAAGTCTTCGAGCGCCTTTTCCACGCCGGGAGCGGGTAGCGCTTCTTGCGCGAGCAAGCGCCGGGCGCCGCGGGCCACCTCGCACTCGGCGCGGTACAGCCGGTAAAGGTACACGCCGTCGCCGTCCACGAACACGCGCTCCTGGGCGAACAGCGCATCGATCGCCGTCTCGATGTGAACCTCGTCCACCTCGAGCAGCTGCGCGACGCTCGCGACCAGCGCCGCGCGTTCGGCAAACACGTGGCCGCTCTCGGCGAGCTCACCGAGCACGTGCACCACGCCGGCCTGACAGCGCTCCGGGTGGTCACGCGCGATGCCGAGCGAAGCCGCCAGGCGATCAGCCGTCTTGAAGCCGACGCCGCGCACGTCGAGCGCCAGCCGGTAGGGAGAGCGCTGGACGATGCTCGCGGCGCGGTCCCCGTAGTGCTTCCAGATCCGGAGCGCGAGCGAGTGCGACGCGCCGTGCGACGAGAGCAGCACCAGCACACCGCTCAACGCGCGCTGCGCCGCCCAGCTCTGCTGGATCTCCTTGCGCCGCTTGGGGCCCAGGCCTTGCACCTCGGTCAAGCGACCGGGCTCGCGATCGAGCACGTCGAAGGTCTTGAGCTCGAAGGTCTGGACGATGCGCTTCGCCATCGCGGGCCCGACCCCGGGGATCAACCCCGAGGCCAGGTAGCGCTCGATGCCGATCAGCGTATTCGGCTCGATCGGCACCACGACCTCGGCGCGAAACTGCTCGCCGTGCCGCGGGTCGACGACGTAGTCGCCCGTGACTCGCAGGCGCATCCCAGGGCCCACGGCCTGAAACGCACCGACCACGACCACGCTGGTCGACCGGGCCCCCTCGCCTTCGATTTTGCCGAGCCGGACGACGCGGAAGCCCGACTGCTCGTTCTCGTACGTGATCCGCTCGACCACTCCCGTGAGCGTGACCGACACGCGGGGACTATAGCCCTGGATCGGGACCCGAGAATGGCGATTTTCGCCGCCAGTCCTACTATGTTTCGTCGGTTCTCCGAGCATCCGAAATGAATCACCGCCTCCACGAACGTTGCGCGGCCCTGGGCGCCGCCTCCGGTACCTTCTCCGGTACCTTCACGCTGGCCGGCACCGAGCGACAGTACGAACGCTCGCGGCCGTTCCGTATCGCGCACCTGGCGCTCGACCTCACGCTCGACCTAACTCGGAAAGCGATCGAAGGGACGGCCACGCTCGACGTCCAGCGCGTTGCACCCGACGCCGATCGGCTCGTGCTCGACGCGATCGGATTTCAGGTCCGCTCCGTGCGGCTCGCTTCCGGGCGCGGCAGTGCGCTCGACTACGTCTACGACGGCGAGCAGCTCGAGATCCTCGGGCTCGCGGAGCACTCGGAGGCCCGCATCGAGATCGCCTACCGCGCCGTGCCGCAGCGCGGCCTCTACTTTCTCGCGCCCGACGACAAGGTCAAGGATCGGCCGCTCCAGGTCTGGTCGCAGTGCCAGGACGAGGACGCGCGCCACTGGTTTCCCTGCCACGACAAGCCGCACGTCAAGATGACGACCGAGCTCACGGTGCGCGTGCCCTCGGGCTTCGTCGCGCTGTCGAACGGCGTGCTGGTCGGCTCCGAGACGCCGAAAGCCAAGGGCAAGCCGTGGAGCTACCGCTTCCAGCTCGACAAGCCGCACCCGAGCTACCTGGTCACGCTGGTCGTCGGAGAGTTCGCGATCGTGAACGACCGCGACGCAAAGCTCCCCGACGGCAGCAAGGTTCCGGTTTCTTACTACGTCCCTCCGGCGCGCAAGGCCGACGCCCTGCGCAGCTTCGGCGAGACGCCGCGGATGATCGAGCTGTTCTCCCGGCTCACGGGCGCGCCGTTTCCCTGGCCACGCTACTCGCAGGTGGTCGTCAGCGACTTCGTCTTCGGCGGCATGGAGAACACCACGGCCACCACCATGTACGAGCACGTGCTGCTCGACGCGCGCGCCGCGCTCGACATCACCTCGCACGATCTCGTCGCCCACGAGCTCGCCCACCAGTGGTTCGGCGATTTCGTCACCTGCCGCGACTGGTCCCACGCCTGGCTGAACGAGGGTTTTGCGACCTACTTCGAGCACGTCGAGCGTGAAGATCGGCTGGGCCGGGACGAATACGACTACGGCGTGCTCACCGACGTCGAGTCGTACCTGTCCGAGGCGGGCTCGCGCTACTCGCGGCCGGTCGTGTGCCGCGATTACGCCGAGCCGATCGATCTGTTCGATCGCCACCTCTACGAAAAGGGCGGCTTGATCCTGCACATGCTGCGGCGGGAGCTGGGCGACGACACGTTCTTCGCCGGGGTCAAGAAGTACCTCGCCGATCACGCGCACGGCATCGTCGAGACGAACGACCTGATGCGCGCGCTCGAGGCCGTCTCCGGGCGCTCGCTCGAGCGCTTCTTCGATCAGTGGTTGTTCCGCAAGGGCCACCCCGAGCTCAAGGTCAAGATCGGCTACGAGGACGGCCTCGTCACCGTGCACGCGAAGCAGACGCAGCGCGGCAACGACGTCACCACCTTCGCTTACGAGCTCGAGGTCGAGGTCGTAACCAAGTCCGGCGAACGCACGCGCCACAAGAAGCACGTGTCGCAGACCGAGGACGCGCTGGTGATCGCGCTCGCCGAGCGACCGGCGCACGTGGCCTTCGATCCCGAGCTGCGCGTGATCGGCGAGATCTCGGTCGAGGCGCCCTTCGACATGCTGCGCGACCAGCTCTCGCGCGGCGTGAGCGCAGCAAGCCGCGTCGCAGCAGCCCGCGCCCTCGCCAAGAAGAGCGACCCCGACACGCTCGAAGCCCTGGAAAACTCCCTACAAAGCGAGCAGGAGGGCTGGATGGTGCGGGCCGAGGCCGCGCGCGCTCTCGGCCGCACCGCCGCGGACGACGCGCTCGAAATTCTGATCCGTGGGAGGGCCGTCCAGCACCCCAAGGCACGCCGCGCGGTGATGTCGGCGCTCGGCGCGTTCCGCAACCACAGCGCGTTCGCGGCGCTCCGGCCACATGCCAAGCGCGACGCGAGCTACCTG
>JALYWZ010000770.1 GCA_030852505.1 Myxococcota bacterium
GGCTCGCAGCGGAGCTTCGCGGTGAGTGGCTGTTCGGCGCGAGCCGGCCCCACGCCGAACAGCGCGCCGAACAGCGCGACGGCAGCGAGCGCGCGGGCTCCCCGGGTGTGCCTCAAGGGGCGACGCTCGGCGGGGCGTACATGTCGACCAGGTCGATCGGCTCCGGACACAGGCGCGCCTCGACGCGACCCCGCAAGCCGCGCGAATCACCGCCGATTTGAAACGCCACCTCCGGCTCGAGCTCGACGGTCACGGATTCCACCAGGAAATCGTGGATGGACTTGGAGCCTTCGTAGCTGCCCCGCCAGAGGTCGCGCATGTGCAACAAGAACTCGACGGGTGACATCGTAGTCAGCCGTAAATGCATGCGATCCGGGCGCTCGTCCGCGTACGGAAACATCCGGAACCCGTAACCGTAATACGGGATGGTCGAGATGGCCGTGAACCGCATCGGGCCGTCGTAGAGCACCTCGCCCTTTTGCGCCGAGCGTACGACCGCGCCCTTCTCTCCCAGCTGAAACGCCTCCGCTCCGCTGTTGATGATCCGACAGTGCGAATTGCGGCCGAAGAGCTCGCGCGGCAGCGAGCGTGTCGCGGCGGCGAGGCCGTAACCGAGCCGCCCGGTCGCGACCCGCTTCAACGGCGTGCCGGCGAGCTTCTCCTTCATCCAACCGTAGTCGGCGAGCACGCGCGCGTCGGCGCCCAGCCCGCAAAACGGCGAGATGATGCCGTCCACCTCGACCAATCTCAAGCTGCGGCTCCCGGCGTGGCGCGAGAGCTTCTCGATGTCTGCGCCGAGCTCGCCGCCGTGCACGTCGCGGGCGCCCACCACCCAGGCCAGCGAATTGCCGGTACCCAGCTTGAGCAGGCCGAAGCGCGGCAGCGCGCGTCCAGCGCGGCGAGCTTCGCGAACCACTTCGGTAACCATCACCGTGAAGGTGCCGTCGCCGCCGCCGGTCAGAACCGTGCCGTAGCTGCCCATCACGAGCGTCTTGGCGATCTCGCGCGCGTCGTCGAGGCTCCTGGAGACGAACAAATCGCCGCCCTTCAGGATGCGATCGAGGGTCGAGATCACCTCGGCGGTCACGTTCTTGGCACGCCCGTTGACGACGACCGCGATCCGGTGATTGTCGTGACCAGCGGTCGAAATCGGGGGTTCGCTCGCCGCGTGCGAGTGACCGTTGTTGCTCGGGGCTCTCGTCATGACCATGATTTTGGGTTCGACTCGGGCGACTATACTAGGCTACTTCCGTACCTTAGGGCGGCGGAGCCGTGCGAACGGTCCCGCCGGAGTGCATCGATGGCCAAGAGTTCGTCCCATGCCAAGCGCCCGTCCATTGCGCCGCCGAACCGCCGCTCGGTGCTGCCGCCGGCCGTTTCCCGCCGGGCTCCGGCCGCAGCGGTGCCGCTGGAATCCGCGCCGCCGGTGGTTTCCCGTCGAAAATTCCGGGGTGCAGCGCCCTGGGCCGCACGCCACGCCCAAAAGCACGCCGACGAGGTAGCGCAGCGCAATCAGGAGCCGCCGCGCCCCGGCAGCGCTCGCGCCACGCTCCGCACCCCGGAGCAGGCGGAGAACATCAAGGCTCGCGTCGGCGCGCTCCACGAGCACCTGAACCAGCTTCGCGCGCTGAAGAAGCGCCTGCCCGAGCAGTGTTACGCGGCCGGCCAGATCCTGAGGGCGATCCGCGAGCAGCGTCTGTTCGAAGCCAAGGGGTACGCTTCGTTCGAGGCCTTCGTCGAGCGCGAGATCGACCTCGGCAGCAAGCTCCTGGCCCTGCGCCTGACGCGCATCCCCGAGATCTTCACCGAAGCTGCGGCGAAGGAGCTGGGGATGGACGCGCTGCTCGGCGCCATCGACACGCTCGACCGGCTCGCGAAGCCGAAGACGCCGCCCAAGGGAAGGTAGAGCCCGCGCTAAGGCTCTGCGCCTTCCCCTGCCCCTCTGCTCGCCAACGCCCGCACGCTGTCGATCGTGTCCGCCTCCGACGCCAGCTTGTCGGAGCGGTAGCGCACGACCCGCGCGAAGCGCAGCGATAACCCCGAAGGGTATTGCGAGCTCGCCTGGACTCCGTCGAAGGCGATCTCGACCACTTGAACGGGGTCGAGGTGGACCACGTGGCCTTCGGTGCGCACGGCGAGCTCGGAGAAGCGCGCGGTTTGCCAGGCCAGCATCGCGTCGGTCATGCCCTTGAAGGTCTTGCCCAGCATGGCGAAGCCGCCGTGCTCCGGATCGCGGGCGCCGAGGTGGATGTTGCTGAGCGTGCCGGTGCGACGGCCGCTGCCGTGCTCGACCGCCAGCACCACGAGATCCAGCGTGTGCGCGGGCTTGATCTTGAGCCAGTGCGCGGCGCGCCGGCCCGCGACGTACAGAGACGCAGGATCTTTGGCGACGAGCCCCTCGTGCCCCGCGCCGAGCGCTTCCGCGAAGAAGGCGTCGGCCGCGTCGGTGCTCTGGACGAGCCGGCGCGGGACGCGCTCCGCATCGGGCACCACGCTCGACAAGGCCAGCACCCGCTCGCTGTTCGGGCTATCGACCAGCGACTGGCCGTCGAGGTACAGGCAGTCGAAGAAGAACGACGATAAAGGCAGCTCGCGGATCGACGCCGCTTCCGCCGCCTTGCGCCCGAAGCGGCGCATCGTGGTCTGAAAAGACAGCGGGCGGCGATCCGGACCGAGCGCGATCGCCTCGCCGTCGAGCAGCAACGAGCGCGCCGGTAAGGAGCGGGCGAGCTCGACCACCTCCGGCACCGCGCGCGTCACGTCGTGCCCGCCGCGCGAGAACACACGCACGTCGTCGCCGCTCTTGTGCAGCTGGATCCTCGCGCCGTCGAGCTTGAACTCGAGCGCGGCGCCAGGCATCCGCTCGAGCGTCGCGCTCACGCTGTCGCCCGGCTCTGCGAGCATCGGGCTCAGCGGTCGGAACAGCTCGACGGAGAACCGCTCGAGCCCCGCGGCACCCTCGGCGAGCAGCGCCTGGGCCACGGCCCGCAAGCTCCCGGCGAAGAGCAGCGCTCGCTTGAGCTTCTCCGCGGGGACCTCGCCGGCACGCGCCAGCGCGTCGAGTAACACGCCCTCGAGTGCGCCCTGCCGCAGCTCGCCCAAGATCAGCTTTTTCAAGAAATCTCGCTCGTCGGCCGTGGCGCGCGCCGCGAGCTCTCCCAGCACGCGCTCGCGGGCGGCCCCGCGCCCCTTGCC
>JALYWZ010000771.1 GCA_030852505.1 Myxococcota bacterium
TGAACACGCCGCCCGCTGCGCGCACCGGGTAGTGGTGTGAGGTGAGCGCGCGCGTGACACGGCGGAGCGCGCCGCCCGCGTAGCTCCGGAAGTAGACGCTGAGCGTGCCGTCGCGCGCCGAGGCGAAGTACACGCCGTCTCGCGCGGGCTCGGGGTAGAGCTCGAAGGCTTCCTCGTTGACGAATGGCTCGGCGCGCTCTGTCCGAAAGTCCCAGGCGTAAACGTCGTGGTCGTCGCCGATGCGGCGCGAGAAGAACAGCTTGGAGCAATCCGGGCCGTAGCGGGGCGAGCGCACCTCGTCGAACGCCTGGGGCGGCAACGGAAAGCTCCGGCCCCGGAGGTCGATGCGCACGTTTTTCGTGCCGAACCCGAGCAGCGGGTAGAGCGCCAGGCGCAAGCTGCCGTCGCCGTCGTTGTAAACGGCGGCGAGCTCGCGGCGCGCCGGACAGACGTCGATGTCGAGCAGGCGTGAGTCGGCGAGCAGACGCCGCTCGTTGCCGTCGCTGTCGAGCAAGAACAGGCTCGGGCTCTCGAACTCCGGCCGGTACCAGCTCGGCAAGAGCGAGGGAGCGTGTCCCTCTTGCCGCAGCACGAAAAAGCTCGATTTCGTGTGTGGCGACAGCGCATAGCCTTCGCCGAGCACCTCGTCGTCTTCGAGCCGCGGCTCCGGACCGGGGACGAAACGCGCCCGGTGGAGGAGCTCGCCCTGCCGATAGTAGACGCGGTCGCCTTCGCTGCGCACGACCCGCGAGGTGTAACCTTTGGCGAGTCGCTCGCGCTCGAGCGAGGTCAGCGTTTCGAAGCGTGGATCTTCGTCGGGGAGCTCCACGCGCACGCCGTCGTAGCGACCGCCCTCGACGGCGCGCTGGTGTGCCGTGAAGCGATGCTCGATGTCGGCGCGAAAATCGCGCTCGAGCTCGGCGAGCGGGATCCCGAGCGTGCGCTCGAACAGCGACGAAAAAACCAGATCGAAGTGCTGGCCCGCGTCGCGGAAAATCCGGTGTACGGTGCCTTTCCCGAATCTGCGCTCGAGGTAGCGCAGGAACCCGAACCCCGTGTTGTACCAGCGTTCGTCGCCGAAGAAGGCCAGGCGATCGAGCGAGTAATACAGGCCGTCTTCCAGCGCGGCACGCTCGAAGGCCTCGCGGTTCTCGTCGAAGCGGTCTCCGCCGGTCTGCTCGGTGTCGAACTGTGCGACGCCCTCCGAGAACCAGTGCGGGTAGTTGCCCGTGTAGAGCGGCACGCGCAGCACCGCTTCGGACTCCGAGCTGCGGATCGCGCCGGTCCCGAGCACGAGCGGGATGCGGCCGGGAAAGGGCGAGGCGATGTTCAGAGTGAGGACATGGCTGAGCTCGTGCGTGAACACGTTCTCGAGCCACGGCGAGCGGTTCCGGACGTGAAAGTTCGCGGGCGTCGTGTACAGCGTGATGCGGTTGCGGCCGAACTCGGCGAAGCCGTTGCTGAAACCGGTGTAGCCGACCAGTGTCACGCCGATCTTGTCGGGCGGCACGTAGCCGTAGAAAGCGTTCAGGCGCTCGAACGTGGCGTCGGCGATCTCCGCCAGGCGCGCCGCGGAGCTCGGCGTCTCGCTCGTGTAGTAGATGCGAAAGTAACGGGTTTCGAGGACCCGCCAGTCGTCTTCCGGGCGATTGAACAGGCCGTGGGGCACGGCCTCCGCTCGTCCGAGCCACAGAAAGAGCACGGCCCACAGCGCGAGACACGCGAGCCGGGGCATCAGGGAACCCCCGTGCGGAAGGCGAGGCCGAAGCCGCGTTCGGGCACGTCGATCGGGAAGAACGGGTCCTGCTCGTGCGCGTTCAGGAACACGTCCGCGGCGAATAGCTCGAGCCGGTGCCCGCCGCCGAGCCGCGTCGACAGCCGCGCTTCGAGGCCCAGCTCGGCGCGCAGGCGCTCGCGAAACACGCTGTACTCACGCCCCTTCACCACGAGCGGCGGGTTCTCGTCGAGCCAAAGGCTCGGTGCGAGCGAGAGCGACACGCGCGCGCTCGGGAACAGCACGGCAGCGAGCCGCAAGCGGTGGGTCGTGTAATCGCCGAGCACGCCGCTCGCTACCTGAGCGCCGCCGAGCCTTCGCACGAGGTAGGTCGAGGCGTCACCGGGGTGGTATCCACCGTGGTAGCCGAGCTCGAGCGCGAGCACGGAGAAGCGCACGTCCAGAGTTCCTTCGAGGAACCACTCGCTCTGGCCCGTGCTCGGTGGCAAGCGCTCTGGTGCGAGCGCTCCGCCGGGATTGTCGTCGCCGGGGATCACGGCGCCTGCGCCGCAGGAGACGGCAGCGTGACGGCCGCTCCAGGGCTCGTAGTCGAGCGCGACCACGGGATCTCGCAGCCCGGAGCCTTGGAGCTCGGTCCAAAACGACGGCGCAAATTCGTCACGCGAGACCAGCAGCGGCGCGTAGTGGATGGCCGCCCGGCGGTGCACGAACGGCAGCTCGAAACGCGCCGACAGGCCGAGCAACAAACCGAGCCGAAGCCCGAGCGTGAGCCCCAGCTCCTGAACGCGGATTTCGTCGACAGGCGCTTGAACCAGAAATACGGGCTCGTCGAAGTCGCGGCGCGTGGCGAAGCGCTCGTGCGCCTCGAGCCACACCTCGTAGCCGGGGCGCGGCGAGGGCTCCGCCTTCTCCGGGGTGCGGTCAGCGCGCGCGGCGAGCGAGTACGCGGAGCAGCACAGCGCTACGAGGGTTGCTGCTCTGCACCGACCGCGCACGGACACGTTCGGCATCAGAGCCACGGTTCGCGCAGAATGTCACCAGGAACCGCCCGAAAAGCCCGCTCACGGAAGCGCTCCGCCCAGAATCCAGTTCTGAATCGTCATCAGGTCCGCCGACGGGATGCACGGCGTGGTGTTGCAGGGGGTAGGCATGGACAGCCCCATGCAGCTCTTGCTGACGACACCGACGAGCGCGCTCTTCGCCGTGTCCATCGGCGTGACCATCGGGTTGTTCCCGCAGCGCGACACCTTGTAGGTCGTGAGCGTCGTGCGCAGGTTGGCGTCGTTCTTGAGGACGGGCATGCGCGCCGACGTCGAGTGGCAGCCGCCGCACTTGTTCTGAATCACCGTAGCGACGGACGAGAACGCGACGGTTGCGCCGCCGCCACTCCCGCCCGCGGCTTTGCCGCCGCTGCCGCCGCTGCTCGACGACCTGCCGCCTTGTCCGCCGAAGCCGAGTCG
>JALYWZ010000172.1 GCA_030852505.1 Myxococcota bacterium
TCCGAGAGCCGCTCGCACGGCTTGCGCCCGGCCTCTACCGATTTGCGGTGACGGCGCCGGAGGGCAGCGGCGGCGAGCGCCTGCGCGTCGCGCTCGATTTCGACGGGCACGTCTTGCTCGAACGCGAGCTGCCGATTGCCGTAGACCCCGCGCTCGCGCGTCGCCCGGCGTCGGTGCGAGGCGGCTGCGAAATCGCCGGAGCGTCGCCGGGTGCGGCAAAGATTGTCGGGTTGCTCGGGCTCTTCGGTGTTGCGTGGCTCAGGCGTGCTTCGCGGGCACGTGGCTCATCGCGTACTCCGCGAGCGCGGTGATCGTGAGGCTCGGGTTCACGCCCAGGTTGGCGGGGATGGCCGAGCCATCGACCACGTACAGCCCGTCGTGACCGAACACCCGGCAGCGCTCGTCGATCACGCCGTCGTCCGAGGAGAGCCCCATCGGGCAGCCACCGAGGATGTGCGCCGTGGTCGGCACGTTGAGCAGCACCTCGAGGTTGCAGCTTTGCGGAATGCCGTCGAGCTCTCGAGCCATGCGCCGCGCGACGTCGTGCGCGATTGGAAACACGATCGGCACCGGCTTGTCGGTAGCGCGCGCCGACGACAGGCCGCGTGCGAACGGCCAGAACCAGCGCCGCTTCCAGAACAGCCGCAGGTAATTGTCAATCGGCTGCATCACCAGCAAAATCGCGGTCTTCTTCGCCCAGCCGAAGGGGATGAAGCTCCGGAGCGCGTGCATCGGGTGAGTGAACAGATTCACTACCCAGCGCAGGCGGCGCCCCCACGGGCCGCCCCCGCCGTCGGTCATGACCGTGCTCAGGAGCCCGAGAAAATCCGAGCCTTCGCTGTAGCGGACGACCTCGATGTGCGTGTCCTTGTCGACGTGCACTCCGGCCGCGATCGCGATGCCGTGGCTGAGGTTCGCTTCCTTCTTCTTGGAGCGCACGCCGACCAGCGCCTCGCTGTTCGTGCGCACGCGGTCGCCGAGCTTCGGCGAGAGCCGTGGCAAGAGCCCCTCTTCGCGGGACTTCATCAGCAGCGGCACCGTGCCGAGCACGCCGGCCGCGAGCACCACGTTCTTCGCGCGAAGCCGCCGTTTCGGGCGAAAGACGCCGATCGAGCGCTGCAGGCGAAGCTCGTACCCGCCGCCGGGCAGCGCCGCGACGCCGTTCACGCGCGTCTCGGGCATCACCGTCACGCCGCGCTTTTCCGCCAAGTACAGGTAGTTCTGGTCGAGCGTGTTTTTGGCGCGAAACCGGCAGCCCACCATGCAACCGCCGCAGCGGACGCAGCCCGCGCGCGCCGGCCCCTCCCCACCGAAGTACGGGTCCGGCACCAGCTTGCCCGGCTCTCCGAAGAACACGCCCACCTCGGCCGGCTTGAACGTTTCGGCGCGCCCCAGATCTTCGCAGACGCGCTTCAGCACCCGATCCGCTTCGTAAATCTCGGGAGCGGTCACGACACCCAGCATGCGCTTGGCGGTCTCGTAGTGCGGCGCCAGCACGTCGCGAAAATCAGAGCGCGCCCAGCCGTCGATGAACGCCTCTTTCGGGGGCACGAGCAGCGTGTTCGCGTAGACCAGGCTCCCGCCGCCGACACCCGCGCCGTGCAACACGAACACGTCGTTCAGCAAGGTGAGCTGCAAGATACCGTGGCAGCCGATGCTCGGTTTCCACAAGAACTTGCGCAGGTTCCAGCTGGTCTTCGGGAACTCCTCGGGCACGTGCCGCACGCCCATTTCGATCACGGCGACGCGATAGCCCTTCTCCGCGAGGCGCAGCGCCGACACGGAGCCCCCGAAGCCAGAGCCGATCACGGCGAAGTCGTAGTCGAAATCGGCGGCTGTAGCGGACAAGACTAAAGGGTATGCGGAAGCCTGGCGCTGCGCCAGCCGCCCGCTTTACCGGGGCACCGCGCTCGGATTCGGCAGCGGATAGCGCCGGTGCCCGATCGCCACCAGCAGACACACGATCAAGACGAACAAGGTCGCTGCGCTCAGGTTCTGGAGCGCTTCTCGCGTCCCCTCCATCAAGATCGCCGCGCGCTCGCCCGGCTTCACGCGATGAATGACGTAGTAGAACACCTTGGACATACCGATCAAAAACCCGAACACGCCCGAGACGAACGCGGTGGCACACATCCACCTCACGAACCCGAGCAGTTGATGCTCGCCGCGCCAGGCGAAGCGACCCGCGGCGGACAACGCCAAGAGCCCGAACAGGAAGATGAACCACATCATCCAGCCGCCCTCCTGAAAGGCGAGCCAGAGCTTTGCCAGGGTGGATGCGTCGTTTTGCATGGGATTGCCAAGAAAACGCGGGAGCGAGCCCGCTGTGACGGAACTTCGAGAAGCGGTCGTTGTCCGTGCCACGCATGACTGACGCATCGGACGACCGCGCCGCCTGTCTGAGCGGCTTACGGCGGGGCAGCCGCGAGGCGTTCGAGCGCGTCTACAGCCAGGAAAAAGCTGGAATTTACGGCTTCTTGATGCGCCTCAGCCGGGACCCGCACGTGGCGGGGGACCTGTTTCAGAACGTCTGGCTCAAGCTCGCCCGCAACGCCCGGACGCTGCGAGAGGACACCGACATCCGCGCCTGGCTGTTCACGGTGGCGCGGAACGAGTACCGGAGTTACTGCCGCGCTCAGCTGCTCGACATGAGCCGCCTCCTCGTCTTAGGCCGGGAGCTTGCTTCTGCTGGCGTGCCGGACGGGGGAGGGGACGCGGAGCTCGCCGCGGTCGAGGCGGCGCTCGGCACCCTCGGCGATGCGGACCGCGAGCTATTACTGCTCGTGTGCGTGGAAGGGATCGAGGCGCGCGCTGCCGCCGAGGTGCTCGGCATCTCCTACGACGCGCTCAGGCAACGCCTGGCGCGAGCGCGCAAACGACTCTCGGACGCGCTCGAAGCGCGCGAGCTCCCCGCTCTCCCCGAGCGCTCGAGGTCGACATGAAGACCAACGACACCGAGCTACTGCAGCGCCTGCCGGAGGTGCCCGTGCCCGCGGCGCTCGACGCCCTGGTATTCGAGCGTGCTTGCGACGCGCTCGATCAGGCTCCCGCGCCGTCCACGCCCGTACGCGTGCCCAGGGCCGAGGCGCTGGTGTATGCGGCCGGCCTCAGCGCGTACCTCGCGGTGCTGGCGCGAGTCGCTCACGCCGTTGCGCAGCACGCCCTGCGAATGCTCGGCGGCTGAGAGCGGGCCCGCGGTCTCACACCCGCGTCTTGAAGCCCAGCGCCCGCACCACGCACCAGCTCGCCCGCGCCTCGAAAATCATGAACGCGCCGATCGCGAGGCACGCGACGCAGAGGACTGTCGCGACGCGGTCTCCCGTGGGCTCTGCCCAGGAAAGGAAGCCGAGGCAGCCCGTCGCGGCCAGCACGAGCCCGCCGATCAGCCGCACCACTCGGCCCTTCCCGTCGATGTTGCACGCGAACGTCACGCGCGGAGTGTGACCCGCCCCACCCGGTCGTGCTACTCAACGCGGGGTGTGGAGTTTGGCGCGGATCGCAGTCAGGAATGCGTGGCGCTCACCGCTGCGCGGCGCGCTCACGGTCGCGGCCGTCGCGGTCACGCTGATCGCGTTTTTGTTGATGCGGACGCTCTCGGCCAACTGGACCGAGCGCATCGCTCAGACCCCGAACAACCGCGTGGTCACGCGCCACAAGATCGGCTGGGGTCAGGCCATGCCCAAGCACTACACGGAAGCGGTGCGGGGCCTGCCCGGTGTGAAGCACGCGATGGGCGGCCGTTGGGCTGCGCTCAAGCACCCGACCAACGACCGGGTCTGGATCGAGGGCACGGCGGTAGACGCCGCGCCGTTCGCGGCCATGCACTACGAGCTCGTCACCCCCGAGGGCCAGAAACAGGCGTGGGTCGCGGATCGACAGGGCATGTTGGTGAGCGAAGAGCTCGCCCAGATCTTCGGCTGGAGGCTCGGCGACACCGTGCACCTGAAGGGCACCGAGTTTCCGGGCGATTGGGAGTTTCACGTCTCGGGCATCTACCGCTCGACGCGCCACGGCTTCGCCAAGCGCGCGGTCTGGGTGCACTACGGCTACTACAACGAGCGGCTGCCCGTCAGCGAGCGCGACCTCATCCACATCGTCTCCGCCGAGATCTTCGAGCCGAGCGAGGGCGCGAACATCGCCAAGGCCATCGACACCCATTTCGATCAGGAAGACAACCAGACCTACAGCCAGGAAGATCAGGCGCTCAGCGCCTCGATGGTCGGGCGCTTCGGTGCCGTGCTGTCGGCGATGGACGTGGTCAGCTTGCTGATCCTGAGCGTGATCGTGCTCCTGGTCGGGAACGCGATGGCCATGAGCGTTCGCGAGCGCACCCAGGAGTACGGCATGCTGCGCGCGATCGGCTTCCGGCCCCGGCACATCGCTGGCTTCGTCGTGATCGAAGCCGCGCTGCTCGGGCTCGCCGGCGGCCTGGTCGGGCTCGGCGCCGCCTACCCGGTGGTAGAGCGCGCGGTCAGCCGCTACCTCGAAAACACCATGGAATTTTGGCCTCTCCACGTGCCGGTCGTAGCCGCCGTCGGCGCACCGGCGTTGTGCGCGTTGCTCGGCCTGGTGGCGGCAGCAATCCCGGCTTATCAAGCCTCGAAGCTGGGCGTGATCGAGGCGCTGCGGCACGTCGGTTGAGAGATGACGATCCCGTTGCGCTACGGTTGGCAGAGCCTCTGGTCCCGGCGCGCCACCACGCTGGCCACGGCGCTCGGCATCGCCCTCGTGGTGTTCGTGCTCGCTTCCTCGGCGATGCTCGTGGCCGGTCTGAGAGAGACGCTGCTGCGCTCCGGCAGCGCGAACCGCGCGATTGTCCTGCAACAAGACGGCTACTCCGAGGGCTGGTCACGGATCCGGCAATCCGCGTACACCTGGGTCGCGGCCGCGCCCGGCGTGCGCAAGAACGGGAACCGCGAGCCTGTCCTGACCGCAGAGGTCGTCGGTCACGTCTATCTGCCCACCGCGCGCACCGCGACCCGCAGCGCCAGCCTACAGGTGCGCGGGGTGATGCCGAACGTCTTCGAATTCCGACCGTTCGTGAAGATCGTCGAGGGGCGCCGCGCGAACCCCGGCACGGACGAGGCCATCGTCGGCC
This sequence comes from Myxococcota bacterium, assembly GCA_030852505.1. Lineage (GTDB taxonomy): Bacteria > Myxococcota_A > Polyangia > Polyangiales > Polyangiaceae > PMG-095. The sequence continues at coordinate 5,099 of JALYWZ010000172.1, forward strand.
AGAACATCGTCGGCCATTTCGAGGGCGCGACGCTCGGCGGCACAATCGCGCTGCGCAAGAACCGAAAGCTCACGATCGTCGGCGTCTTCGAGGCCGGTAATTCGAGCTACGACTCCGAGGTCTGGGCGGACATCGACACGGTCCGCGGCTCCTTCAACTTCCAGGGCTATCTCTCGAGCGTCACGGCGGAGCTCGAGTCGCCGCGCGCCTTCGACGGCTTCAAGGCGGTGCTCGAGGGCGATAAACGCCAGGGCCTGAGCGTCGAACGCGAGCGCGACTACTACCTCAAGGTGTCCGAGAACCTGAGCAACGTGATGTCTACGCTCGGCGGCCTCGTGACCGGCATCTTCGCGATCGGAGCGCTGCTCGGAGCACTGATCACCATGCACGGCGCGGTCAGCCAGCGCGCACGCGAGATCGGCGTGTTGCGCGCAATCGGCTTCGGCCCAACGCAGGTCCTCGCTTCGTTCGTGCTCGAAGCCGCCGCCCTGTCGCTACTGGGCGGCGCGCTGGGCTGCGGCCTGGCACTGCTCACCACGCTCGTCGACTTCAAGACCATCAACGACGCGACAGGCCAGGAGCTCAGCTTCCGCTTCTTGCCAAGCGTCTCGCTCCTGCTCACGGCGCTCGGTGCGGGCGCCGTGGTGGGCGTCCTGGGCGGCCTCTACCCCGCGATCCAGGCCGCCCGCGTGAACCCCGTGCGCGCCATGCGCCTCTAATCCCACGCATCGACGTCGTGTTTGCGGATCGCCGCAAAGACGCAAAGGGCCGCAAAGAGTCGCAAAGATTTTTTGTTGGGGGCGCGCTGGGACGCCGAATGACGTTGCTGTGAGCCGAAGCGCGCACCCAACCCAATAAAAACTTGGCGACACTTGGCGCTCTTCTGGCGCCTTGGCGACAGAAGCCGTCCGCGTCGTTACAGAGCAGCAAAGTACACCGTGAGCCCGTGCGGCTCGAACGGTCGGACGTCGGGATCGAAGGGGTGGTCGAGCGCGACGGTTTCGAGGTTCGTGCCCACGGCCAGCACGGCGCGCGTCCCCGCGAGGTGTCCGACGGTCGCCTCCACCAGGGTCGAGCGATCTTCGAATACGACCGGGATGCGTCCGAGCTCCTCGCCGTGCTCACCGACGCGCACGAGCTGCCAGTGGAAGCTCACGGGCGCCTCCCACTCCGCCTGAAAGCCCAGCGCGGCGCGCTCCGGGACCTTGTCGAGGTCGAGCCACACCAGCACCGAGCCCGTCGAGTCGATCGCTGGATGGATCGAAACGCGCCGCGGCAAGCTCGAGAACGGGATCACCCAATCGAAGCGGGCGCGGCCGAAGGAGCCCGCCCAGGCGAGCAACGGCAGATGCTGCCCGTCTTCCCGGTCACCGAGGAACGCGCGCGAGACGGCGAAGTCGCTCATCAAGCGGGCGAAGGCGAAGCGGCCGTCCACTGTGTGCCGGAGCACGTCGAACGTGTCGGGCTCGTTGTCGTAGCTCGGCCCGCGGGGGTAGGGGCTCGCCGCCGCGGACAACAGCGAAGCCGAGAGCTCCCCCGGCTCGCCCGCGCCGAGCGCTTGCTCGAGGTACGAGAAGAATAGCGCGGCGCCCTCGCTCCTCGTGTCGACGTCACCGGCTCCGATGGCTAGCTCGGGCGTGCGTTGCACGGCGTCGATCGCCTCCAGATCCAGCACCGTCGGAGTGCCGACGAGCCACCACAGCGAGGTCGCGAAGGCGCGTCGGGTAAACGGGGCCTCGGACGCGTCCAACCCGACGGCGATTGCCTCGCCGACGCACAGCACCGCGGAACGCAGGAGCAGTGGTGGCTCGTCGAGCGGGAGCCGGCAGAAAGCCGAGGTGCTCGAAAACAGGCCGTGGGCCGGGGCGTCCGAGTCGGCCGCGAAGGGCGTACCGGGTGCGGTGACGTAGGCGTCGAGCGCGTCGGTTCCGCCTCGCCCCTCGTCGGCGCGCGGCGGCGGAAGGCCCAGGCCGAACACCAACTTTTCGTAAGCGTCTTCCAGAGCGGCCAGCGCTCGCAGGGCAGCCGCGCCGTCGCTGCCGTGAGCGCAGACGGGGCGTTTTGGTGAACAAAACGCGCTCTGGGTTGCTGCCGGGCGCTCCCCAACGACGACCGCGCTGCCCGTCGGTAGCTCCGGCTCGCGAGCGGGGACGCTCTCGGCCGACGCTCGGGAGGCGACCAATCCGAGCAGCAGCGCCTTTCTGAGCACGGGCGGGATCATGGCAAACGCGAGCGGGCGTCTGCACAAGTTTTGACAGTGTTCGTGCACCGCGCCGTATACTTCGTCTCCGCTATGGCTTCCGGGCGATTCGATCCGCTGTCCAGCGTCGCGTTCGACCTCCGTCGAGGAGCGATCGAGCTCCAGGGGGTGGCCGGCCAGGTGTTGATCCCGGCCGACGCGCTGCTTTCGCTCAGTCAATCCGCCGATCCCGAGGTCGCCAAGGATTTTGCCCGGCGCCTCGGCACCGAAATCGGCCGCCGCCTGGGAGAGCGCCTCGGGGACGCCTCCAGCGCGAGCCTCGAGCTGGTGCTCGAGCAGCTGGCAGGTGAGCTGTCTCTGCTCGGGTTCGGTTTGCTCGGCTTCGAGCGCTGGGGTCAGGCGCTCGTGCTCACGCTGCGCGGCTCGCCGTTCGGCGCGGGGGGCGATGGAATGCTCGGCTTCTTGCTCGAGGGAGTGCTGCAGCGCGCGTTCGGACGCGACGCCGGCGTGGTGCGGCTGATGCGCGACGACGCCGTCGCGCGCTTCCTCGTCACGGGCCGCGGCACCGTCGAGCTCGTCCAGGTCTGGATGAGCTCCGGCTCGAGCTGGTCCGAGGCGCTCGCCCGGCTTCAAAGGGGAGGCGCTTCGTGAGCGATCGCATCCAACGACTCCAGAGTCTGCTCGAGCGCGTGAAGAGAAACGCCTCGGCGCCCCGCCCGCGACGCAGAGCGTCTGCGCCGCCCGCGCCCGTCTCCGACACGTTGCTCCGCCGCTCGCAGCGCGCGCCCGCGTCCGCGCCGGCGCCCGAGCCGGAAGAAGCGATGCCGATGCCGCTGGTGCGCGTTGCTTCTGCCCCGATGGCGGCGCCTGCGCCCGTCCCTGAGCCTCCGCCGATCATCGAAGCGCCGAGCCCGACTCCGTTCTCGATGACGACGGAGGTGGCGACCGTCGATTTCGTCGAGAGCGTGCCGCCCGCGCCCGCCGCCGACGTCGACGTCGAAGATCTGTCGTCGGATCTGCTCGAATCTCTGCCGCCCCCGGACGCCTGGGCCGGAACGGCCACTTCGACGG
>JALYWZ010000772.1 GCA_030852505.1 Myxococcota bacterium
GAGCACGACCGCTCGCGCGCGGTGCACCAGCTGTTCGAGGCGAGCGCGCGGGCGCGGCCGGAGGCGATCGCCGTGCTGGACGGCACCCGGAGCTACAGCTTCGCTGAGCTCGAAGCGCGCGCGAACCGCCTGGCCCGCGTGTTACGCGATCAGGGCGTCACGCAGCGCTCATTGGTCGCGGTCTGCGTCGATCGCACGCTGGACATGCCGGTGGTGCTGGCGGCGGTGCACAAGGCAGGGGCGGCGTACGTCCCGCTCGACCCCTCGCACCCCTCCGATCGGCTGCGTTACGTGCTCGAAGATGCGGGCGTCGCCTGCGCGGTCACGCTGTCGCGCTTCAAGCCGCTGCTCGGCTCGGAGGCGAAGCTGATCGCGCTCGACGAGCTCGACGCGGAGCTCGCGGCGGTTTCGCCCGAGCCGCTCGGCCTCGACGTGCGGCCCGAAGATCTCGCGTACGTGATCTACACCTCCGGCTCGACGGGCAAGCCGAAGGGGGTCGAGGTCGAGCACCGCAACGTGGTGGCGTTCCTCGAGGCCATGCGTCTCGCGCCGGGCTTCGTGGAAGGCGACCGGCTCCTGGCCGTGACGACGCTGTCGTTCGACATCGCCGGCCTCGAGATGTGGCTGCCGCTGATGGTCGGCGGTAAAATCGTGGTCGCCTCGCGCGCAGACGTGCTGGACGGCGAGCGGCTGATGGCTCTGCTCGTCGAACACGACATCACGGTGCTGCAGGCCACTCCGGCGACTTTCCGGCTGCTGCTCGAGGCCGGCTGGTCCGGTAAACGCAACCTCAAGGTGCTTTGTGGCGGCGAAGCATTGCCTAGAGATCTTGCTATTGCGCTGTGGGAGCGCGTGGGGGAGCTGTGGAACGTGTACGGTCCCACCGAGACCACCATCTGGTCGACCACTTGCCGCATCCAGGATCCGCGCGCGGCAATCACCGTCGGACATCCGATCCAGAACACGCGCATCTACGTGCTCGAGCCCTCGGGTCAGCCGGCGCCCGTCGGTGTGCCCGGAGAGCTGTGTATCGCGGGCGAGGGCGTGGCGCGTGGTTACCGGAACCGCCCCGAGCTCACGGCCGAGAAGTTCGTCAGCATCACGCTGCCCGACGGCAAAAATGAGAGGATCTACCGCACGGGTGACGTCGCGCGGCTGCGCAACGACGGCAGCATCGACTTCCTGGGTCGCCGCGATCACCAGGTGAAAGTGCGCGGCTACCGGATCGAGCTCGGTGAGATCGAGGCCGTGCTGGCCGCCGACCCCGATGTCAAAGAGTGCGTGGTGAGCGCGCGCGAGGACACGCCAGGAGACGTGAGGCTCGTGGCCTATTTCGTCCCGCAGCGCGGCAAGGTGGTCGACCTCGACGCCGCCCGTGCGACGTTGCGGAGCAAGCTCCCGGAGTACATGGTGCCGAATTTGTTCGTTTCGCTCGAAGCGCTCCCGCTGACCCCCAACGGCAAGATCGATCGCAAGGCATTGCCGGCTCCGGCGAGCGCGGCAGCACCCGCCGCGCCGAGCGCCGCACAGGAGGACGTGCCGATGACGCCGATCCAGCGGCGCGTCCTGGCGTCCTGGCGGGAGGTGCTGCGGGTGGAGCGGGTCGGGCTTTACGACAACTTCTTCGACATCGGCGGACACTCGCTGTTGGTGGTGAAGCTGCACGCCGCGCTGAAGCGCGAGTTCTCCGCGGAGATCGAGCTGGTCGATCTGTTCCAGTGGACGACCGTGGCCGCGCAGGCCGAGCGCTTGTCTTCCGAGGGCCCGGGACGCAGCGCGATCGACCGCGCCAAGGCGCGAGCGGCGAGGCAAGCCGATGGCTGAGCCGCGCGTGCAGCCGATCGCGATCATCGGCATGGGCGGGCGCTTCGCGTCCGCGCCGAACCTCGAGCGCTTCTGGTCCATGATCCGCGGCGGCGTGGAGGTGCTCGAAGAGCTGACCCCTGCCGACATGATCGAGTCCGGCGTGGATCCGTCGCTGTTCGCCGACCCTCGCTACGTGCGGCGCGCCACGGTCCTCGACGGAACCGACCAGTTCGATCCGGCCTTCTTCGGGATCTCGCCCAGGGAGGCGCAGATCATCGATCCGCAGCAGCGCGTATTTCTCGAATGCGCCTGGGAAGCACTCGAGCACGCTGGCTGGGCGGGCGGCGTCGCGGGCCAGGCCGTGGGCGTCTACGCGGGCGTCGGGATCAACACCTACCTCTTGAGCCAGATCCTCGGAAATCCCGAGCTTGCAGCGTCAGTCGGCGGGTACCAGCTGATGCTCGGCAACGACAAGGATTTCCTGGCGACGCGCGTCTCCTACAAGCTCGATCTGCGCGGACCGAGTGTGTCGGTTCAGACCGCGTGCTCCACCTCGCTCGTGGCGGTGGTGCTGGCGTGTCGGGCGTTGCAGCGCGGCGACTGCGACATGGCGCTCGCCGGCGGCGTGTCGATCCTGTGCCCGCAGCGGGCCGGTTATCTGTTCGAGGAAGGCATGATCTTCTCGCCCGACGGGCACTGCCGGCCGTTCGATCGCTCGGCAGCGGGCACGCGGGGTAGCAGCGGCGCAGGCGTGGTCGTGCTCAAGCGCCTGAAGGACGCGGTTCGCGATCGCGACACGATCCACTCGGTGATCCTGGGTGCGGCCATCAACAACGACGGCGCCGCCAAGGCCGGCTACACCGCGCCGAGCGTCGAGGGCCAGGTGGAAGTGATCGCGGCGGCGCAGGCGCTGGCCGGAGTAGACCCGCGCAGCATCGGCTACGTGGAGGCGCACGGCACCGGCACCGCGCTCGGAGATCCGATCGAGGTCGCCGCGCTGACGCAGGTGTTTCGCGCTGCGAGCCCCGACGTCGGCTTCTGCCGGCTCGGTTCTCTCAAGGCAAACCTCGGCCACCTCGATGCCGCCGCCGGCGTGGCGAGCCTGATCAAGGCCACGCTCGCGCTCGAGCACCGCGAGCTGCCGCCGCTCGTGAATTTCGAGGCGCCGAACCCGCGGCTCGGTCTCGAGGCGAGCCCCTTCTTCGCGAGCGCCGAGGGCGCGGCCTGGGACGCGCCGGCCGGGTCTCCGCGCCGCGCGGGCGTGAGCTCGCTCGGCATCGGCGGCACCAACGCCCACGTCGTACTGGAGGAGGCACCGCCGGTCGTTCGCAGCGGGACGGCGCGCGGCCGCGAGCTGCTCGTGCTGTCGGCGCGGACGGCGAG
>JALYWZ010000773.1 GCA_030852505.1 Myxococcota bacterium
TTTCGGACTTGCGACGTGGTGCTCGATTTGATGGTGGTTCTGGGCGCGTGACGCCACTGCGAGCGGATGCCCGCGTCTCCTCGCCTCGTATCGCCGGCGCCGAGCCCCCGCACCGAGCGAGCCGCGGCCCGGTCGGTGCCGCTGCGCGGTGGCCCCGCTGGCCCTGCCGAAGGCGCGGCGAACCTGGTGAAGGTCGCACCCGAGCTGGGGCTCGAAGTGGTTGCTTGCGGGTTGTTCATCAGCAGCGGCCGAGGTGAGCACCCCGACCGCGTGCTCGACAGCTACGAGCTGATCGTCGTGCGAAAGGGCACGCTCTCCCTCTGGGAGGAGGACGTGCGCTTCGATGTCGGGCCGGGTCAGGCGCTGGTGCTCTTCCCGGGCAGGCGGCATCGCGCGGCCGCTCCGTTCGCGCGGGAACTGTCGTTCTACTGGATTCATTTCGTGCCGCAGGGGCCTCCTGGGCGCACGGCAAGTATCGAGTTGCCGCAGCTGATGCAGGTGCAACGTCCGGAGTGCGTGGCCGAGTTTTTCCACCGCTACCTCGAGGATCGGCAGGCAGAGCGGCTCGATCCGATGTCGGCGTCGCTGCTGCTTCTCCTCATTCTACGAGAGGTTGGGAGGGCGCCTCTCGACGCGGCGCCGTCGCCGCCGAGCCGCGGGGCGGCGCTGGCCGGCCGTGCCGAAGCGTACGTCACACGCTACCTGGCGGAAAAGCTGTCCACGGCGCGCATCGCCCGCGCTCTCCGCGTCAACCCGGACTACCTGAATCGGGTGTTTCGCAGCCTGCATCAGGTCACGTTGACGGAGTACATCCAGCGTCGCCGCGCCATCGACGCCGCGATCATGCTGCGCGACACGACCAACACGGTCGCCGAGATCGCTTCGGCCTGCGGATACGACTCGGTCGGGCACTTCCGGCGTGTGTTCCAGCGTCACCACGGAGTGTCGCCGAGCGCGTACCGAGCGTTGATGGCGCGTGCTTTCGTGAACGCGCGCTGAGAGCCGGCGCAGCGTCGCTTCGACTGCGCGAACGCGCTTTCGTGTGCGAGGTCGGAATCGGATCCCTCTTGTTCGAACGCCCACTCTTGGCGGATCGCTCCGCTGCTGAGACGGTCAGCGCGATGAGCATTCTTCGAACGCAGGCGCCGATTTGCTGGAAAATCGCGGCCTTTTCCGTGTTCACCCTCGGCGCCGTCATCGCGCCAGGCGTCGCCTCGGGACAGACCCCGGTCGAGGTGCGGCAAGAGTTCGACATGGAAAGCGTCCGGGTAACGGACCCTTACTTGGAAAAGCTCTTCACGGTGGATGTCGACTACCTCTTGCGGCTCGATCCAGCGCGTCTGGTGGAGGGGTTCCGCGCGGTTTCCGAGGGGCGTGACCCCTCGACGGCGACCGGTCTCCGCTTGTACGGAGGCTGGGAAGGCGCGTGGAGCCTGCTCCGAGGTCACACGCTCGGTCACTATCTGACCGCGCTCGCGCAGGCCTACAAGCAAACGCGCGGCACGAACGGCACGCTGAACGAGCGGGTCAAGACGAGGCTCGATTCGATGATCGTCGAGCTTCAGACGTTCCAGAAGCGCAACGGCAACGGATACCTGTTCGCGTCGCCCGAGGTGCACTTCGATGTCGTCGAGGGCAAGGCCAGCGGCGACATGTGGGTGCCCTGGTACACGATGCACAAGCTCTTGGCCGGCCTCGTCGACGTTCACGAGCTCACGGGTAGCGAGCCCGCGCTCGACGTCGCCGCGTCACTCGGAGACTGGATCTACGGGAGGACCTCGAGCTGGAACGCCGCGCTTCGAACACGGGTGCTCGGTGTCGAGTACGGCGGCATGAACGATTGCCTGTACGAGCTCTATCGGTTCACGAACGATGCGAACCACCTGGCCGCCGCGCACACGTTCGACGAAGACAGCTTGTTCACGCCGATCTCACAGGGGAACGACGTTCTGGCGGGCTTGCACGCGAACACCCAGATCCCCAAGTTCGTCGGCGCGCTGAATCGTTACCGGACGCTCGGAGCGGCGGAGAGCTTCTATTTCGGCGCCGCCGAGCAGTTCTGGACGATGGTCACGCAGGAGCACAGCTACGTGACCGGCGGCAACAGCGAGAACGAGCACTTCAGGGCGGCCGGGCAGCTCGACTCCACGCGCAACGACATCAACAACGAAACCTGCAACGCCTACAACATGCTGAAGCTCACGCGGGACCTGTACAAGGTGACCGGTGACGTGAAGTACGCCGACTTCTACGAGCGCGCGTTCTACAACGAGATCCTGTCGGCGATTAACCCGGAAACCGGGATGACGGCGTATTTCAAGCCGATGGGGACGGGCTACTTCAAGCTCTTCGGGCAAGAGACGGAGACCTTCTGGTGTTGCAACGGCACCGGCATGGAGAACTACACGAAGCTCAACGACGGCATCTACTTTCGCGACAGCACGGACGTGTACGTCAATTTGTACGTGAGCTCGACCCTCGACTGGAGCGCGCGTTCCTTCGCGCTCGCGCAGACGGCGGATATTCCGCGTTCACCGACGGTGACGTTCAGCATCGCCGCCGCCCCCACGGACGAGCTCGGCATCCACTTCAGAAAGCCGGACTGGCTCGGGCCCGATCGGGTTGCGACGATCCGCGTGAACGGGGACCCGAGCTGCGTGCAGGCCGAGGGCGGGTACTTCGAAGTGTCGCGCGTCTGGAAAGCGGGCGACACGGTAGAGCTGACGTTGCCCGCGAAGGTCGGAGTGTCACGATTACCCGACAACGAGAACGCGGTGGCGTTCACCTACGGTCCGATCGTGCTGAGCGCCGGGCTCGGAACCCAGCAGATGGTTTCGACGAGCCACCTCGCTTCGGCGAAGGCCACGGTCCCGGCTGGAGTCACGATCAAGGACAGCATCGCCGTAGACGGCAGCACGACCATCGAGGACTTCGTCGCCGACATCGAGAAGAACCTGGTTCAGACCCAGGGTGAGCTGGAGTTCGCGCTGCGAAACACCGATGGAGACGCCTTGAAGTTCACCCCGCAGTACCTGCGTTACGAAGATCGTTACGGCATTTACTTTCGTCTCACGGGCGAGCAGGGGACCACGCGCGCCGCGGGCGGTATGCCCGGTGAGATCTGGAGCGACTGCACGGCGGGCGCGGGTGGCGCGGGTGGCGCGGGTGGCGCGGGTGG
>JALYWZ010000173.1 GCA_030852505.1 Myxococcota bacterium
GGGGTGCGCGTGCTCGGCGGCGGCTGCGGGAGTGCGCTGGGCGCGGGCGAAAACCCAGACCCCGCGCCGTTGCTGGCGCCGAACGGCATCGTCGATTTCGTCACCGACGGCACCACGACCTGCGGCCGTGGGAGCTCCGTCGACGGGACCGACGCGGGCGCCGCGACTCCGGGATTGGGCCCGAGCCCGACCTGGGTCTTGTTCCCTCTGAACTTGGGTGCGGGCGCCGGCGTGGGTGCCGGCGGAGGCGGAGCGGGCGCGGGCTCGGCTGCGCCGGAGTCGTCCATCCCGGCGACCACCGAAAGCGGCAACCACTCGGGCATGCCGGGTTGCCAGACCTTGGTATCGCTATCGATGATCTCGAGGCGGAACAGATCGTCGAGCTGCTCGAGCGTGACGATCTTCTCTTCGTTGCCGACTCGCACGTGCCACTGATCGTCGCTCGGAACGTCGACAGGCGCCGTCATGCCCGACTTTTAGCACCACTTCGGCGCAGCAACGTCGAAGTGTCTCGGCAAATCAGCGGCAAATCCGGTGCAGAGAAAAGACTACACGGGGCCTCTGGCGAGAAACGCGCCCCCGATCGGGTTGTGGACTGGAAATCGGTCTGGAACGGCAGTACTTGAGGGAGATGGGGAAACCCTCCTGGGAAGCCGCGATGTCCGAGACCGATCTAGAGGGGCCTCGCTCCGGAGGCCAGCGGTCGTGGCCCCGCGTCGTTGCCTGGGTCCTCGGCATCGTCGGATTGACCGTGCTCCTCGGCTTCTATCTGCCGCTCTCGAGCGCCCACGCGGAGCTCTTGGCGCAGCACAAGAGCGTCGTGGAGAAAGCCAAGGAGCTCGAGAAGACCGTGCTTCAGGCCAACACGGCGCTGCGCGCCGCCGAGGCACGCCGCGACGAGCTCGAAGCCCACGAGCAGAAGCAACAGGCCCAGGCGTCCGCGTTGAAGCAGCGCTCCGAGTCGGTGCACGCCGCGCTCGGCGCCGTGGTTCAGAAGCGCAAGGGGGGCGCGGCGCTCGGTACCGGCCCTCACTCGGTCGTGGTCGCGCTCGCCGACAACCTCGTGTTCGCTCCCGGCAAGCTGGACGTGAAGCCCGACGGCCAGCAGCTGCTCTGCGAGCTTCACAAAGCGAGCGCGGGCCGGCCGCTCACGGTGACCGCGCAGGTCGATCCCAAGGCGGCCCTCGCCGGCTTGAAGCAGAAGTATCCGGAAATCTGGGGCCTATCGGCCGCGCGCGCCGCGAGCGTCGCGGAAGTGCTCGAGTCGAAGTGTGGCGCCTCGCGCGCCAAGCTCGCGACCGGCACGCTCGCTCCTGCGGCCTCGAAAGTCAGCTTCGAAGGCGCAAAACCGGGCCCTGCTCAGGTAGCGCTGGAGATTGATCTCGGGGAGTAGGTGGGGCGTGGGTCCCCGTCCCCTCGGGTGTGTCGCGGAGCCCACGCCTCGGGGCGTGCGGCATCGCACGGCGCACGGGTTCTGCGAGCGGCACGAAGGTTGCTCGAGACGAGCCCTCGGGAGACAGGATGCTTCGTTACTTGAACGGGCGCAGGGCCCGACTCACGACTCTGGTAGCAATTGGCTTGGTGGCTTGCCTGGACGCGGCCAAGCCTCCGGTGACTGCGGGTGGGACGCTGGCGCCGGATCTGACGGAGCGCGGGAACGCCGACGCCGGACGCTTCCGGGTGGTGTTCGCGGCTCCGAAGGGCCAAGTGGAGGAGGGGGTCGAGATCGGCGTGGTGTTCGACCGCGCGCTGCGCGCCCTGGACCGGGCCGACGCGGTTCCACCACCGATCCGCATCACCCCCGCGGTTGACGGAAGCGCGCGCTGGGTCGGCACACGCGGCATCAGCTTCGCCCCGAAATCCGGCCAGCTCCCGTCGGCGACCGAGTTTCAGGTCGAGATCCCGGCTGAAACCCGCGCGCTCGACGGCTCCGCGCTGGGGACCGCGTACGGCTTCAGCTTCCAGACGCCGCGCCCGAAGCTCGTCAATACCAGCCCCGGCAACGGCGCCCGCGACGTGCTGCCGACCACGCCGATCGTCCTTCATTTCAACCAGAACGTCTCCGTCGAGTCGATCCAGCGCCTCGGCATCCTGCAGGCGAAGGGCAAGACCTACCGCTTCACGGCCAGCCGCGAGAATCCAGCCGACGAGCGCACGGTTCATTTGAAAGCCGCGGAGCGCTTTCCCCCGGCGACCGAGGTGACATTCCAGCTTCCGGCGAGCCTCGTCGGCACGGAAGGCCCGCTCCCAGCCGACACGCCGCTCAGCACGCGCTTCACGACCTACGAGCCGCTGTCCGTGCGCGTGAATTGCCCGCACGACGAAGACAACTCGCGCTGCTACCCCAACACCAGCATCGAGCTCTCGTTCAGCAACGCGGTGCGCTTCGGAGATCTCGAGCGTGCCTTGAGCGTGACGCCGCGCGCACCGGGAAAGTGGCCGGAGTGGCTCGAGAAAGACTCGATGGTCACGCACGTCGAGCTGCCCGGACGCTACATGAGCGCAGCGCCGCGCGTGACCGTTCAGAAGGGGCTGAGGGACGAGTTCGGACAATCGCTGACCCGTGATTTCAGCGCGACGCTGAGCTTCGACGATCCGTTCCCGCGGGTCGCGCTCGGCATCACCGACGGCACGCTACGCCCGAGCGAACGCGAGCCGATCCCGGTCGCGGCGCTGAACGCGAAAGCTGCGGCCGTGGTGGCGGCGCCGCTCGGTCGCAGCGACGTCTTGCGCCTGTTCAGCGGCTACAGCGAGAGCGCCCTGGGCCAGCTCGTGCTCACGCACGCGTCGGCGCGGCGCACGCTGCTGCCGCGCGGCGCCACGCCGACGACCGTCGTGCGGAGTCAGCTCGATCCCTTCGGCCTGCTGCCGAACGGCGGCTTCGGCGTGCTCGGCCTGGTCGCGGACTACACACCCGATCCCCGCGACTACGACGGCACGCCCACGCCGCGGCTGGCCAAGGTCAGCGATCTGGCTCTGACCGGAAAGTTCTCGAGCCACGGCTCGTACGTGTGGGTGACGCGGCTCTCCACCGCCGAGCCGGTGCCCGGCGCAGAGGTCTCGTTCAACCGGAACCCGAAGCGCTACCAGACCGATTCCACGGGCGCCGTCTACGTCCCTGCCAGCGATTTCGTACCCGCGTTCCAATACAACGACGAGCAGCGCGACCTGGTGTTCGCCTCGCTCGGCAACGACTGGACGTTCGAGAGCCTGCGCGACGTGCTGCCCTCGTGGCAGCTGCCGGTGACGGTCGACTACTGGAACCCGCTCGGCCTTCAGGGGTTGCTGTTCACCGAGCGCGGCGTGTATCGGCCTGGCGACACGATCCGCGTCAAGGGCATCGTGCGCCGCGAGACCGCGCGCGGCAGCGAAGTCCCCAAGGGGGAGTCGCTCCAGCTCGTGCTGAACGCGCCCACCGGTGATCAGGTGGCCAAGCAAAAGCTTGCGCTCAGCGAGCTCGGAACGTTCCACGCCGACGTGAAGATCCCGGCGGCAGGCGCGCTCGGCGGCTATCAGCTGGTCGCGACGCTCGGCGACCGCGCGGCGGCGACGGAGGGCGTCGAGGTTCGAGAGTACGTCCCCGCCGAGTTCCAGGTGAGGATCGAAGCGCCGAAATTCCTGCTGCGCGGCGACGTGCTGCAGTCGACGATCGAGGGCACGTACCTGTACGGCGCCTCGATGAAGGGCGCGGCCGCGCAGTACTACGTGAGCCGTTCCCCGACCTATTTCAGTCCTCCGAACGCGGAAGGCTTCGAGACCGCGGCGGCGGTGTATTACTCGGACCTGCGGGATCACGCGATCGGCGCGGGCAACCTGAAGGCCGAGCAGCGTCCGCTCGACGACGACGGCAAGCTGCAGCTGACGCAGCCGCTCGCGCTCCCGAAGCAGTCGGGCCCCGAGCTCGTGACGATCGACGCCGAGGTCACCGATCTGTCGCGCCGCAGCCAGGCGAGCCGGGCTTCGGTGCTGGTTCACCCCGGGGAGTTTTACGTCGGCGTGCAGCTGCCCGAGACCTTCGCCAAGGCGAGCTCGAACCTTTCGCCGAAGGTGATCGCGATCTCCCCCGACGGAAAGCGCCGCGCCGGTGCGCGAATCAAGCTCGAGCTCGTGCAGCGGCGTTGGACCTTCGCCCGCGAAGACCGCGGCGGGCCCTACCCGCAGACCGTCTCGCGGGTGCTCGATCAGACCGTCGATACCTGCGAGGTCACGACCACGCAGCAGGGCGGAACTTGCCCGCTCGTGGCCAAAGACAGCGGTTACTACATCGTGCGCGCGCTGGCTCGGGACAGCCGCAAGAACCCGCTCGAGGCGGCCGCTTACGCCTATGTCTTCGGCAAGGGCGAGGCGCGATTTCCCGGTCGCGACGACGGTCAGGTCGAGCTCGTGCTGGACAAGAAGAGCTATCGCGTCGGCGAAAAAGCTCGCGTGCTCGTGAAGTCGCCCTTCCCGGAGGCACGCGCGTTCATCAGCGTCGAGCGCAGCTCGGTGCTGCGCCAGCGCCAACAGCTGTTCACCGGCAGCATGCCGAGCTTCGAGCTCGAGATCACCGAAGAGATGGTGCCGAACGCGTTCGTATCGGTGCATCTGCTGCAGAAGCTCGGCAAGGGCGAGGTGCGGCCGGGCGGCGCTTACCGCGTCGGCTACGTCGAGCTCCCGATCGACCCCGAGCCGCGCCGGCTCGGCATCGAGCTTACCCCGAGCAAGAAGCTACTGACACCCGGTGAAGAGCTCTCGGTCGAGCTCGCCGTTCGCGACCAGCAGGGTAAGCCCGCGCGCTCGGAGCTCACCGTGTTCGCGGTCGACGAAGGCGTGTTGATGCTGACCGGGTACACGGTGCCCGATCCGTTGCTCGCGCTGTCGCGGCCGCGGCCGCTGGGCGTCGCCACGCTCGAGACGCGCGCCGCCCTCGCCAAGATCGTTCCGAGCGAGCTCGCCAACCTGCTCGGCGTCGGGAAGGGCGAGGAAGGCGGCGGCGGCGGTGATTCCGCGGCGCGCAGCGATTTCCGGCAGACGGCTTACTTCAACCCGCGGCTTCTGACCGACGCTCAGGGTAAGGCCAGCGTCAAGTTCAAGCTGCCCGACTCGCTCACCACCTACCGGCTGATGGCCGTGGCCGTGGGCGACGCCGAACACTACGGCTACGGCAGCACGAGCGTGACGGCGCGGAAACGGCTGATGGCTCGGCCCGCCCTGCCGCGCTTCATACGCACGGGTGATCGCGTGGAGGCCGGCGTCGTGGTCGCGACGAGCGAGCTCGACCCCGGAGACGTGAGCGTGCGCGTCGAATCGAGCGGGCTGCTGGTGGACGGCCCCGCGACGAAGCGCGTGAAGCTCGGCAAGGACCAGCAAGCCGAGGTGCGGTTCAGGTTCCGCGCCGAGCAGGCCGGCGAGGCTCGCCTCGCGTTCGAGGTCAGTGGGGGTGGCGCGCGCGACCGCGTCGAGGTCCGCCGCCCCGTGTCGGCGCCGACCGTGCTCGAGTCCGTCGCGGCCGTCGGTCAGACGGAGGGCGCCGCGACGGAGGCGCTGGGGAAGCTCAGCGGGATCCGCGGCGACATCGGCGGTCTCGAGGTCAGCGTGGCTTCGACGGCGCTCGTCGGCCTCGAATCCGCGCTCGGCTCGCTGATGGAGTACCCGTACGGCTGCACCGAGCAGCTCTCCAGCCGGCTCTTGCCGCTGCTGCCGCTGCGTGATCTGTCCGCCGCGTTCGGGATCCAGCCGGTGGCGCCGGTGTCGTCGATCGAGCACACCGTGCGCGAAATCGTGGCGCGCCAGACCGGCGACGGCGGCTTCACGATGTGGCCCGAATCGGGCCGGCCCTACCCTTGGGTCTCGGCCTACGCGCTGTGGGTGCTGTCCGAGGCCAAAGCCCGCAAGATCCAGATCCCCGAGGCGGTGATCACCTCGGGCAAGGTCTACCTGCGCGGTGTGCTCGCGAGCCACGAGCAGGATCCCGCGACGCAGGCCTTCGTGCTCGACGTGTTGGCCGCGCTCGGCGACCCGGACGTCGGCTACATGAACAAGGTCTTCGACCGGCGGAAGGAGCTGCCGCTGTTCGGCAAAGCCCTGCTGCTCTCGGCGTTGGTGCGCGCGGACCAGCGCGGGGCAGCGGAAAAGACGCTGCTCGAAGAGATCGAGCGGCACCTGCACGTGAGCGCGGGCAGGGTCAGCATCGACGAGAATCTGGGCGACGCTTACGCGCGCGTGTTCGACTCGACGGTGCGCACGCAGGCGCTGGTGCTGATGGCGCTCGCCCGTTCGCGCCCCGACCACGAGCTGATCGGCGAGCTGGCGCGCGAGCTGCTTCACGTCCGGAGCGGCGGAACCTGGCGCACCACGCAGGAGACGGCGTATGCGCTGCTCGCGCTCGATACCTACCGAAAACAGCGCGAGAAGACCGTCCCTGATTTCGAGGCCAAGGTCAGCCTGGGCGGTGAGCGGCTGTTCGCCGTCGATTTCGAGGGCCGCTCGCTACAGACCAAGAACACGGCGATCCCGATCGCCAAGCTCCTGCCGCACGCCGGAGCTCCGCTGCTCTTCGAGCGCGACGGGGAAGGCACGCTCCACTACCAGGCGCGCTTGCGCTATGCGAGAAAAGATCTACCCGCGACCGGCTTCGACTCCGGCTTTTACGTCGAGCGACGCCTGCATCGCGTCACGCCCGAAGAGCTCCAGAACGCCGCGAGCTCGCTGGAGGGCCCGGACGAGCGGCAATTTGCCGGAGGGGTGCTGGTCGCCTCGGAAATCCTGATCGTGACCTCGGCAGCGCGGCACTTCGTGGTGGTGGACGACCCGCTGCCCGCCGGGTTCGAGGCCGTGGATACCACGCTCGCGACCGCGTCCTCGCTCGCCGCCGGTGTGGACAACGCTTGCCCCGGCTGCGACGCAGACGAGAACGGCAGTCTGTCCACCGCCGCGCGGCGTGAGCTGCGCGACGACCGCGCGCTGTTCTTCGTCGATTACCTCGGTCCGGGCATCCACCGCTTCCGCTACCTTTCGCGAGCCACGACGCTCGGCCAGTTCGTGGTGCCTCCGCTCCGCGCGGAGGAGATGTATGCGCCGGAGTCGTTCGGTCGCAGCGGGGCGATCCGCGTCGAGGTCCGATGATGCGGTTTTTCTCACGGCGGAAGCTCTGGCTGCTCGCAGCGCTCGGCTGCCTGCTGCTCGGGCTCGCCGTGCGCGTCGCGCTCGAGCCGCTGCCCGAGGCTCTGGGCGACTCGGGCCCCGCACCGAGCGTGCGCGTGCTGGATCGGCACGGCCGGCTGGTGCGCGAGCTCCGTACGCGAGACGGCAAGCGGCGCGAGCGCGTGAACCTCGATCAGGTGTCCCCGGACTTGGTCCCCGCGCTCCTCTCCACCGAGGACCGGCGCTTCTTCTTCCATCCCGGCGTCGATCCGCTGGCGATCGTCCGCGCCGTCGGGCAGGCGCTCACGGAAGGGCGGCTCGTCTCCGGCGCGAGCACCATCACCCAGCAGCTCGCCCGCGCCGTGGTGCCCCGGCCGCGCACCGTCGCCGGCAAGCTGCGAGAAGCGGTGATCGCGCTGCGCATCGAAGCCTCGCTCGACAAGCGCCGGATCCTCGAAGAGTACCTGAGTGAGGTCGAGTTCGGCCCGAACCTGATCGGCGTCGAGACCGCGAGCCGCTACTACTTCGACAAGCCGTCGAAGCAGCTCGACCTCGCGGAGTCCGCGACGCTGGTCGCGCTCGTGCGCGGGCCGTCGTTCTACGACCCGCGCCACCACCCCGAGCGGCTCCAGCGCCGACGCGATCAGGTGCTCGAGCGCCTGCGCGGCTCGCTCGAGGACGAGCGCATCGAGCGCGCGCTTTCGAGCGAGCTCGGCGTGCGGCGCTCCTCGACCTCCGCGGGCGCCGAGCACCTCGCCTTCGCGCTCGGAGCGGGCAAGCTGATCCCGGAGCTTGCCGGCAAAAAGCCGGTCTCGATCCAGACCACGCTCGATCTGGAGCTCCAGCACGAGCTCGAGGTGATCGCCGCCCGGGAAGCGCAGGGCCTCGCCGCTTTCGGCGCGTCCGCGCTGGCGGTGCTGGTGGTCGACAACCGGACCGCCGAGGTCCGCGCCTACCTCGGCTCGCAAGACTATTTCGCGAGCCAGGGCCTCGGCGGCAACGACGGCGCGCTCGCGTTGCGCCAGCCCGGTTCCACGCTCAAGCCGTTCGTGTACGCGGCCGCGATGGAGCGCTTGGGCTGGACGCCGGCCACGCTGCTCTCGGATCGTGCGCTCGAGCTCGACACGCCGGATGGCAGGTACCGGCCCGAAAACTACGACGGCAAAGAGCACGGCCCGGTGCGGCTCCGGCTCGCCCTCGGTAACTCCCTGAACCTGCCGGCGGTGCGCACC
>JALYWZ010000774.1 GCA_030852505.1 Myxococcota bacterium
TCACGCCGCGCCGGATCGCCACGGCCACCGGGCGAGAGGTACACCATCAGCTCGGCGAGCTCGCGCGCAGTGAAGGCGTTGTAGATCGACCTCTTCTCCCAATACAGGCCGCCGGAGGCCGAGGACCCGCGATCGCCCGCCAGGCTGACGAGCCCCGAGAAGTCCATGGTGCTCGTCCAGACGACGCTGTTGCGATCGAGGCCGTTCAGCACCGCGCCGTCGGAATTCGAAGGCCAGTAATCCTGCGTGAACAACGCTGGAAACTGCGAGGCGTTGTAGCGGGCGTTCGACGAGACGTCGGCGTAGCCGCGGGGCTGCAGGAGCATGCCGCGCACGACCTCACGCGTGACCATCTCGGGGGCGCGCCGGTAGTTGTCCTTGACCCAACGCACCCAGCGCAGTGCCGCGAGGTCGTCGTCGCTCACGCCGATCGGGCCCGAGAAAATCGAGAACCCGACCAGCGGGTTCTGGCTCATCGCGAACAACCAGCCCACCTTCAAATCCTGATTGCCGATCGCCCAGGAATGCTCGGGTCGATAAGGGCTGCCGGGCGTCGGTCGATCGATATCGGCCGATTGGAGGTCGGTGATGCCGTCCCAATCGACGTCGAGCGAATAATGGCAGAGGGCGCAGGCGATGCCGATGCGCACGTTCTTGCCCTGCTCGGGCGCTGGACCCACGCCGAGCGCGGCGAGGTCCCAGATGTACGGCAGCTTCGCGTCTTCCGGCGGCGCCTCGATCGGGACGATGCCGATCGGCCAGGCCGAGCCGGCCTCGACGTCCAGGCCCGTGTGCACCGCTTCGGGCAGCGGAAGGCCGTGCATTCGGCTGCCTTTGGGGAAGCGGATCACGAGATCGTGCGTTGCGCCCTTGCCCTCGAAGCCGCCGTTGCCCGCGTACAGGTTGTTCGGGACGCCGTCGAGCGCGTCGATCGCGCGCACGAAGTAGGGGACGCTGCTGTGCGTCTCGACGCAATCGGGTCGCTCCGGATCCGCGCCCGCGCACGGCACCTGGATCGGCGCGTTCAGAAACCCGACCACGTCGGTGATCATGCGCTCGCCACCGAAGGTCTCGGAACGAAACCATTTCGCGCCCCAGCGCAGGATCCTCTGATAATCCGCCTCCGAAACGCTCACTCCGGAGACCTTGCGAGGCGCGGCGGGTCGCGCTTGCTTCAAGGCGTCGAAGTCAGGAAACGAACGAGCTTCCTGCCGGTAGCAGGCGAGCAACAGCCCCGCCAGGAGCCACGACTGTATTGCGCGCATCGATCCCTTCCGCTCCGAGTCGGAGTGTCGATCCTCGAGTAACACCCGTGTGACTCGATGTCATGTGGGTCCGTGCGGCTCGAGTGGTCATTTGTTTGACGCCCCGTGGTAGTCTCGTTGGGGCTTCAATCCGCGAGCGATCCCTGATAAGCCCAACACGAGTGGCAGCTTCGTGGATGCGCAGAGGGCTGGGCGCAGCGGTCGGCGTGCTCTGCATATTCGTCGCGCCACGCGCGGCTCTGGCCGACGGTCAGGAGTATCACGAGGCCGTGCCCGTCCCGTACGTGCCACCGAACCTGACCGTGCCTTTCGAATACGGTCACGCCGCCGCTTGGGTGGAGGATCGAACCGGTCCCGTCTACCGCATGACGCTCGGCGTGTTGCCGGGCTACCTGTTCGGTCGCCTGAGCTTGCACGCAGCGCTTCAGCTCCACTACCGGAACCCGGACTGGGACGGCGGCTTCGGCGGTCGGGTCTCGTTTCTGGTCGCGCCGCTGCTCGGCGGGCTGGTCCCGCTCCGCCTGCTGGCGGAGACCACGTATTTGCCGGTCGGGCGCGGGGTTTTTGCGGCCGCCGGAGCGAGCTTCGGGCTCGGAAACCTGCTCAGCCTGTCGCTCCTGGCGGGCGATGACAGCGATCGCAAGGCGAAGTTCGTGGGCGTGCGGCTGGCGTTCGAGCTCAGCGCGCTCGGCGATCCGGTCGGGGCCATCACGCGCTTCGTGCCGTCTCAATCGGCCCCACGGCGCTGAGCTCGAGGAGCTGAACCATGTCGGTCCCCTGGGTCAACTGGAGCGGCTCTCAGGTCGTGCGCCCGAGGCACCTGCGACGCCCGACCACCCTCGCGGAGCTACGAGAAATCCTGCGCGAGGCCACCGGCAGGGGCGGCCGCGTGAAGCCGGTCGCGACGGGGCTGTCGTTCTCCGACATCTTGCAGGGGGACGACACGCTGCTCGAGGTCACGGGGCTACTCGGTGAGGCGGACTCGGGCACGCTGCTCGCTCTCGAACCCGAGCTGTGGCGCGCGCCCTCGCCGGCGCCGCTGGTGCGCATTGCGGCTGGCGCGCGGATCCGCCAGCTCAACGCGGCGCTCGCGCGGGCGGGGCTCGCGTTCGGAAATCTCGGCGGCTACGACGGACAGACGATGATCGGCGCGATCTCGACCTCGACGCACGGCTCGGGGCTCACGCTCGGGCCGCTCGCGTCCGCCGTGCGCTCCCTCGATCTGGTCACGAGCGACGGCAGCCTGATGCGCGTGGAGCCGAGCCGCGGGCTGACCGATCCAGCCAAATTCAAGCGGCGTTACGGCTCGTCGATGACGCTCGTCCAGTCGGACGACTGGTTCTTCCCGGTCGTGGTGTCGATGGGCTGCATGGGCGTGATCTACTCGGTCACGATGGCGGTCAGCCCCGCTTACCGTCTCCACGAACGCCGTCGGATCCGGGCCTTCAGTGAGGTCGAGCGCGAGCTCGCGAGCCTTGCGCCGCTCAAAGCTTTCAGAAACTACGAGGTCGTGATCGCGCCCTACCGGCGGCTCGACGGAGACTTCGACTGCCTCGTCACGGAGCGCAACGTCGCATCACCCGAGCTGCCGCGCATGCCGTTGCCCCGGGGACGCCAGGCCGCGGAGAGCTTGACGTTCCTCGCCTCCACGCAGCGCGCCGTCATCGAGCTGATGGCCAACGAACCGCGGATGATCCCGGCGGTGCTGCGGGCTGGCCTCGAAGCGCTCGAGACGGGGCCGGACCCGCACATCGACGACAGCTTCCTCGTTTACAACGTCGGGTCCGTGAACACCGCGCACGTGATCTCCGGCGAGTACTTCTTTCCTCTACGTGGCGGGGCCTTCCTGCGTGGCGTGCGCGGGCTGCTCGACGCGGTCGAGCGAAACGCGCGGGCGGGCATCCATCAAC
>JALYWZ010000775.1 GCA_030852505.1 Myxococcota bacterium
TGTGGTTCCGGTACTCCTCGAAGGTCGTCGCGCCGATGCAGCGCAGCTTGCCGCTCGAGAGGGCCGGCTTCAAAAGGTTCGCGGCGTCGAGCGTGCCGCCGCTCGCGGCGCCCGCGCCGATCACGGTATGGATCTCGTCCACGAACAGGATCGCGCCGGGCAGCTTCTCGATCTGCTTGAGCACGCCCTTCACGCGCTTCTCGAAGTCGCCGCGAAAGCGCGTGCCGGCGACCAGCGAGCCCATGTCGAGCGCGTAGATCGTCGCTCCGTGCAGCGGCTTCGGCGCCATCCCGGACTCGATCAGCGAGGCCAGGCCTTCGACGATCGCGGTCTTGCCGACGCCGGCGTCGCCCACGAAAATCGGGTTGTTCTTCTTGCGCCGGCACAGCACCTGGATCGCGCGACGCAGCTCCTTCTCGCGGCCGACCAGCGGCTCGAGCTCGCCGTTCTTGGCGCGCTCGTTGAGGTTCACCGCGAACTGCTGGAGCGGATCGCCGCGCGGCGCTTCACGCTCGCCGTCGCCGTCCTCGCCGTCGTTCTCGCTGAGCTCCATCGAGTCGTCGTCGGTGCCGTCTTTCGCGACTCCGTGCGACACGAAGTTCACGACGTCGTAGCGCGTGAGCCCTTCGGCCTTCATCGCCTCGACCGCGGAGCTCTCCGGCTCGGCGAACATCGCGATCAGCACGTTGTGCCCTTCGAGCCGGTCTTTCCCGCTCGACTGAACGTGGAAGGCGGCACGCTGCAGCACGCGCTGAAAGCCGCGTGATGGAGTGGGGGAGACGGGCTGCCCGTCCGGCACCTTCGGCAGGTCGCGCTCGAGCAGCCGATCCAGCCGGGCCTTGATGCGCTCGACGTTACCGCCGGCCTTGCGCACCACTGTGGCCGTGGCCTCGTCGTGGAGCAGCGCGTAGAGCAGGTGCTCCACGGTCATGACGTCGTGGCGGCGGCGTTCGGCCTCGCGCAGCGCCAGGTTGCAGGCGATCTCGACCTCGGGGCTGACCTTCACTGTTCGCCGAACCCTTCTGGCTCGGCCGTGCACCGGAGCGGATGGCCGTGCTCCTTGGCGTAGTCCGTGACCTGCTCCGCCTTGGTTTCGGCGACGTCCCTCGTGTACGTGCCGACGATTCCGTAACCCTTGTGATGTACGTGCAGCATGATCTGGGTGGACTCGGTCGCACCCAGATGGAAGAACTTCATCAACACGTGCACGACGAATTCCATCGTCGTGTAGTCGTCGTTGTGAAGCACCACCACGTAGCGGCGCGGCCGTTCGACGCGCGGCTTCTCATCGAGCGAGAGATCCCCTTCGTGTTCGGGGTCTCGCTTGGGCCGTTCCGTCGACATGGTCGCGACTATTTGACCACGCTCGGGCGAGCTGTCTAGCGACAGTCGAAAATGCTGCCACATCGGGCAGGTACTGTGCGCGGACAGCGAGGAGACGCGGCGGCGCGCCGCGTGTACGCCTCAGGTCGCGGTCTTCGCAGGCGCCTTGGGCTTTTTGGCCTCGGCGTTCTCGAGCGCGCGCTTCTCTGCCCACTCCGCGTTCTTCTTCGCGCGGCGAATACGCTGCTTGCGGCGGGCGCGGGGGTCTTGCGGGGTTCCCATTGTAGTGGCGCGCTGTTTAGCAGGTTTGCGACCGACTACAAACGGAAAGGGACCGGGAAAAGGGAGGGAAGGGGCCGGCGTGGGGACAAGCCTGGCCCTGCTGCCTGTCCCCGGCCCTGAACCCTAGAACGCCGAACAGTTTGACTGCTCGGCGTTCTAGCCCTGTTCTCAGGGGCGGCACGCGCCGCCCCTCCCCGCCGAAGTGAATTCGTCGGGGCCCCTCCCCACGCGCTCACTCTTTTCGTCGGAGTTTTCCGCCAATCTCGGCAGATTCCTAACCGTTTGTCGCTCTAGATCTCCCAGGTGGCGCCGCCGCGGAGGAGCTTTTGGAGGTCGCCCTTGCCGGCCTTGGCCTTGGCGGCGGCTTTCTGCTCGCGCAGCGTGCCGTCGTAAGTGGGCTTCAGGACGGCGTAGAGGACGCCGAGCGCGACCGGAAACTCCGGGTACGGCATCTTCGACAGCATGTAAGCGAGCATCGGGTTGGTCTCGTCGTGGACCAGCACGTCCTCGGGCTTCACGCCGTCCGGGCCTACCTCGCGCACTTCGAGCGCGAAGGTCTTGGGGTTCAACACCAGGCCCTTGTCGTTGTTCGCGCCGAACAGCAGCGGCTTGCCGTGCTCGACGCGGATGGTTCGCTCAGCGCGCACGTCCTTCTCGCGGAACGAGTCGAACGCTCCGTCGTTGAAGACGTTGCAGTTCTGATAGATCTCGAGGAACGCCGAGCCGGTGTGGCGCGCCGCGCGGCGCAGCACGTCGGACAGGTGCGCGGCCTCGGTGTCGATCGAGCGCGCCACGAAGCTCGCGTTGGCGCCGAGCGCGAAGCTCGCCGGATCGAGGGGCTGATCGGCGGAGCCGTAGGGCGTGCTCTTCGTGACCTTGCCGAACTCGCTGGTCGGCGAGTACTGGCCCTTCGTGAGGCCGTAGATCCGGTTGTTGAAGAGCAGGATCTTGATGTCGACGTTGCGGCGCAGGCAGTGCATCAGCTGATTGCCGCCGATGCTCAGGCCGTCGCCGTCGCCGGTCGCCATCCACACGCTGAGCTCGGGGTTCGCGATCTTGATGCCGGTCGCGAACGCCGGCGCACGGCCGTGGATCGTGTGAAACCCGTAGGTGTTCATGTAGTACGGGAAGCGGCTGCTGCAGCCGATGCCGCTCACCCAGACCATGTTCTCGGGCAAGATCCCGAGCTCCGGCATCACCTTCTGCACGTTGGCGAGGATCGAGTAGTCCCCGCAGCCCGGGCACCAGCGCACGTCCTGGTCGGTCTCGAAGTCTTTTTTGGTGAGACGCGTGGGGTCAATCACGTTGGACATTCAGCTCTCCAGCATCTTTCGGATCTTGTCCTCGAGCTCTTCGATCCGGAACGGTTTGCCTTGCACCTTGGGCAGGCTCTCCGCCGGGATCAGGTACTGGCTGCGGATCATCTTCACGAGCTGGCCGAGGTTCAGCTCCGGCACGAGCACGCGGTCGAAGCGGCGCAGCAAGTCGCCGAGGTTCCTGGGGAAGGGGTTCAGGTAGCGTACGTGCGCGTGCGAGACGTCGAGGCCGCGCGCGCGGCTGCGCTCGAC
>JALYWZ010000174.1 GCA_030852505.1 Myxococcota bacterium
CCAGCGTTCCGCCCGGGCCGGTCGCGCGCCGCGAGCCGACCTTGCCGCCCGAAGCGCCGCCCGAGCAGGCCGCGCGCCGGGGTTCGAGCGGTTCCCTGGATTTTCGTGCGCTCGCGGGCAAGGGCCCCCGCTACTCCGCGCCCCGGCGGCGGATCGGCCCCTACACCGTGGCGATGGCCGAGCACGACCTCTTCGAGGCCTCGCAGCGCGATCAGGTCGTCACCACGTTCTTCGACTTCGCGTCGCAGTACTTCGAGTACGCGGCGCTGTTCGTGGTCCAGGGCGATCTCGCCGAGGGTCGCGACGCTCACGGCTCGGGCGCTCCGCGCACGAAGGTGCAGGGCATCGGCGTGCCGCTCGATCTCCCGAGCTCGCTATCCGTGTTGGTCTCGGGGCGCGAGCCCTTCCGGCTATCCCGCCTCGCCCCCTCCGGCATCGACGGCGCCATGGTGAAAGACCTCGAGCGCAAGCCGGGGCCGCTGGTGGTGCTGGTACCGGTGCGCGTCCGCGAGCGCGCCGTGCTCGTGCTCTACGGCGATCACGGCGATCAAGACGTGCGGCTCGAGGCCGTCGGCGACGTGATCTCGTTCTTGCCGCTGGTCAGCGCGGCGCTCGAGCGGGTGATCTTGAAGCGCAAAGGCATCGCGCCGCGGCCGTCGATTCCGCCGCGCTCGCTCCGGCCCGGGGAGCCCTCGCGGGTCTCCGTGCCTCCGACGCGGATGCTGCACACGGAGCCACCCCGCCCGCTGGACCATTCTCCGACTCCCCGCCCCGTCCTTTCGGTGGGTCCGGCCCCGCGCTACCCGACGCCCGCGCCGGTCTCGCTCGCTCCGCTCCCCGACCACGACGCTTCGCACGTGATCGCCGCGGCAACCGGCGCCACTCCGCCCTGGTCGAGGGCTCCGGGTCCGGTCGATGTGCCGCCCCCGCCCCCGCCGCCATTTCTCGAGCCACAGGATGAGGCGCCGGCGCGCGACAGCGGCGATTTTTCGCCAAACGAGCTCGGCACCAAGCCCGGCGTCGGCTCCGAGTCCGGTGACGCAGCACCGGACAGCTCACAACGACCGTCGCCGCCCCCGCCGCTGTCGGAAGCGGCGGCTTCGCCCGGTGCGCGCGATGCCGGAGGAGAGCTCGCCGCGTACGCAGGCCCGAGCGCGACCGAGCTGCTCCAGTCGCTCGTGTCGGGCGATCCCCGCGCTGCCGATCGGCTCGTGAGCCTCGGTCTCAGCGCAGTGCCGGTGCTGATCGGCGCGCTGCCAGGACCTATCACCTCCGAGCTTCGCCGCGGCCCCGGCGACGGCCCGCCGCGCGCCTCCGACTGCGGCCCGCTGCTCAAGGTGTTGGTGCGGATCGGGCCCAAAGCCGCGAGCATGGTCGCCGTGCGCGCGAGCGACACCGATCCGGTGATCCGCGCCTGGGCGACGCGCCTGCTCGGCGAAATGCCGAGCGCGGACTCGGCGGAAGCCGTGGCCCTGCGCTTCCTCGATCAAGACATCGAGGTGCGCCGCGCCGCGCTCGCCGCGGGGCGCATGCTGCACAGCCACCCGACCGCGTCCGAGTCGCTATCGAACGCGCTCTCCGACGTGCTCGCCGACCCCGGCAAGAGCGACGAGGTCCGGCACATGGCAATCGAAGCCATCGCCGATCTGCGTGAAGCGCGCGCCATCCCGGGTCTGATCCGCGCGCTGGAATCGGGCTCGAACGAGATCCGCCGCTCGGCGCACTGGGCGCTGGTCGTGCTCACCCGTCAGGACTTCAAAGACGACCCGGCGTTCTGGGAAGCGTGGTGGCTCGAGAACTCCACGCGCCATCGGATCGAGTGGCTGATCGACGCGCTGATGCACCCCGAGCAAGAGATCCGCCGCGCCGCCGGTGACGAGCTCAAGAGCTCGACCAAGGAGTACTTCGGCTACTACGACGATCTCTCGCCGCGCGAACGCGAGCGCGCCCAGGGCCGCTACCGCGACTGGTGGACCAGCAAAGGAAAGTTGCGCTTTCACTGACGGCGTGGGCAGCTGTCCACACCAAAAGGTCGTGTGATTTCGCGGGTCGCGATCCTGAACGAGTGTCCGCCTCGACAGCCTGGGCGAGAGCGTGCGAAAAGCCGGGCTCCGTGATGAACCAGCCCTCGCAGCTCGACCCGGCCCTGCGCGCCGCGAACCTGGCCCTCGCCGGACGCAAGCACCGCGAAGTCGTGCGCCGCGCCGCCATCGAGCTCGGCAGCGTCGACTCGCGCCACGCGCCCTGGGAAGCCATCGCCGTGTTCTCGGTGGCGATGTTCTCGCTGCTGTTGGTGATCGGGCTCTGGTTCTGGTGAGCGGCCGTCCCGGCTCGGGCGCGCGGCTTACTCGCCCGCGTTCGCCATTCCCGACTTCTTCGCGCCCGTGAGATCCACGTCCCACTCCAGCGTGTGCTCGGGGCCGGTGTACGTGCGGACGATCACGGCTTCCATCGCGCGCAGCACGCACTTGCCGACCGTGGTCTCCGCGTAGGGCTCGCCGACCCGCGCTTCCTTGACGCGGCCGTCGTTCGCGAACACGAGCGTGACGCGCGCTTTACCCTTGGGCGCCTTCTCGGTCACCGACTCGGGGCAGGTCTCGGCGGAGCGCGAAGCGCGCTTCAGCTCGAGCTCGGCGTAGTGCTGATCCCACTGGCGCTGCTTCTCGTCCTCGGTCGCCTCGGGCGCCGCGTAGTCGCTCGGGTCTTTGCCGAGCTTCTCCTGCTGGGCCGCCAGCGCCTCTTGCTCCGCGACGATCTCGTCCGGCGACTTCGCGCCCTGACCTTCGCTGTACGAGGGGCCACAACCGATCAACGCCGTACCAATCAGTGCCAGAACCAGCCTGCTCATGGGGCGCGATGTTATGCCGAGATTTCCGGGCTCGGCAACGGCAATCAAGGGCGCTTACAAATCCGTGATTTCGTAGTCCTTGATCTTGTAGAGCAGCGCGCGATGGCTGATTTCCAGCACTTCCGCGGCGCGCGTCCGATTGCCCTTGGTCTTCTGCAGGGCCCGGCGGATGAGGATCTCTTCGATGACGCGCATGGTCTTCTTCACGCTGAGCTCACCACTCGCCAGGTGTAGCTGCACCGCGTCGCGCGCCTCGCGGATCCGCTCCGGCAGGTCGGCGGCGACGATCTGCTCACCCTCCGCCAGGACCATCGCGCGCTCGATGGTATTCTCGAGCTCCCGAACGTTTCCAGGCCAGGCGTACTCGTAGAGCAAGCGCCGCGCCTCGGTGTCGATACCGCGGATGCCCGTCCCGAGCCGCGTATTGTTCTTCGCCACGAAGTGCTCGATGAGCAGGGGCACGTCGTCGCGTCGCTCGCGCAGCGGCGGCACGTGGATGTGCAGCACGTTGAGCCGATAGAACAGGTCTTCGCGAAACCGGCCGGCCTTGGTCTCGGCCGCCACGTCGCGGTGTGTCGCAGCCACGATCCGCACGTCGACCTGCAGGTCCCGAGCCTCGCCGAGGCGGCGGATCTTCTCGTCCTCGAGCACGCGGAGCAGCTTCACCTGCAGACCGAGCGGCAGCTCCCCGATCTCGTCGAGGAACAGCGTGCCCGTGTGCGCCTCCTCGAACAGCCCGCGCCGATCCTGAACGGCGTCGGTAAACGCGCCCTTTTTGTGCCCGAACAGCTCGCTCTCGAGCAGGTTCTCCGGAATCGCCCCGCAGTTGACGGCGACGAACGGTCCGCCGCGCCGGCTCGAGCGGCGGTGCACCGCGCGCGCCACGAGCTCCTTGCCGGTTCCGCTCTCGCCCGTCACCAGCACGGTCGTCTTGTAATCGGCGATCTTGGCGATGGTGCGGAAGATGTCCTGCATGCTCCCGCTCTTGGCGAGGATGTCCTCGAAGCGGTGTTCCTTGCGGATCTCGTCCCGCAGCGCGCGGTTCTCGCGGCGCAAGGTCTCGCGCTCCTCGGCCTTGCGCAGGGTCAGCACCACCTCGTCCGGCTTGAACGGCTTCTGGACGTAGTCGTAGGCGCCGGCCTTCATGGCCTCGATCGCCATGTCCATGTTCCCGTAAGCGCTCATCACGATCACGGTGGCGTCGTTGCCCTTGGCGCGCAGCGTCTCGAGTAGATCGAGCCCGCCCATCTTCGGCATGCGCACGTCCGTGAGCACCACGTCGGGTCCGAACGAATCCACGAGCGCGAGCCCCTCTTCGCCGCTGGCAGCGGTTTCGACCTCGTAGCCGTGCCTTCGCAACAAGGTGCGGAGCACCAACCTCAGATTTTCTTCGTCGTCGACGACCAGGACCCGGCGCACTGTGCAAAAAATGCTAACTTCGGCGCCCCGGGTCCGCAACCAAGTTCAGATCCGCCGCGAATCGCTCATTGCTGCGCGGTTTCTGATACAGGGCAGACCATGTGGTGCGGCATCGATCAGCTCTACGGTGGCTCTCTGGCAGCTCTTCGAAGGCGTCTGCGCGGCGCTCGCTTGGGGGTCCTGACCCATGCGGCTGCCCTGGATAGGCGCGGCCAGCACTGCCTTTCGGTGCTCGAGGAGCTCGGCGTCGTTCCGCGTCTGGTCTTCGCGCCGGAGCACGGGCTGCACGGCGCCGCGCAGGCTGAAGAGCCGGTGGCCGGCGCTCCCGCGCCCGAAGGTGGAGCACGCCCGCCGATCGTGAGCCTCTACGGCAGCACCAAAGCCGACCTCACCCCCACCGCGGAAGACCTGGCAGAGCTCGACCTGCTCGTGATCGACCTCGCCGACGTCGGCAGCCGCTACTACACGTACGTGTGGACGGCGCTGATCGCGGCGCGCGCCGCCCGCGAGCGCGGCATTCATGTGGTGGTGCTCGATCGCCCGAACCCGCTCTCCGGCGATCCGGCGACGATCGAGGGCGCGCCGCAGACCGAAGGCTACACCTCGTTCGTCGGCCTCGAGCCGCTGCCGATCCGGCACGCGCTCACTCTCGGTGAAATCCTCGCGCTGTTTTTCGAACGCGACGGCTCACCGCTCGGTCCGGAGGGGGCCTTGTCCGTCGTCGGCACGCTCGGCTGGGAACGGCACCGCACCGCGGAAGCCTGGGGGCGCCCGTTCGTGATGCCCTCGCCCAACATGCCGACGCTCGAGACCGCCCTCGTCTACCCGGGCGGTTGCCTGGTCGAAGGCACGAACCTCTCGGAGGGGCGCGGCACCACGGCGCCCTTTCAGATCGTGGGAGCGCCTTTCCTCGACGCCGAGCGCTTGGCGCAGGAGCTCACCCAGGTGGGCGTGCTGGGCGCGTGGGTTCGTCCGATCCATTTCAAGCCGAGCTTCGAAAAGCACGCCGGCGTCAGCTGTCACGGCGTGATGCTCCACGTCACGAACCCGAAGTTGTTCCGACCGGTCGCCACCTACCTGACCTTGATCTCGCTCGCGCGGCGGATGGCGCCCGAGGCCTTCGCCTTCCGCGACACGCCGTACGAGTTCGAGACCGACCGCCCCGCGTTCGATCTGCTGACCGGCTCCGATCGCGCGCGCCGCCTCATCCTCGAGGGGGCGCCTGCGGAGGACGTCGTGGCGGAGGTGGCGCCGATCGATCCGAAGCTCCGGGAGAGCGTGGCTGAGGCGGAAGCTAGGCTCGGACGCGCGCTTGCGTAGCTCGGGTCCCACCCGCCGTCACGACGCGGTTTCGCCCTTGCTGCTTGGCGGCGTAGAGCGCGGCGTCGGCCGCCTCGACCAGCTCCGCGCCGGACATCCCCCGCGAGTAGGCGGCCACGCCGAAGCTCGCGCTGATGCGCACGGGAGACTCGGTCGCCTCGATCGCGCGCCTCAAGCGTTCGGCGAGCGACGCGCCGGTCGCTTCGTCGA
The DNA here is from genome assembly GCA_030852505.1 of Myxococcota bacterium. GTDB lineage: Bacteria > Myxococcota_A > Polyangia > Polyangiales > Polyangiaceae > PMG-095. Next base: position 5,798 of record JALYWZ010000174.1, read on the forward strand.
CGTCCACCAAGAGCACCGCGAACTCCTCGCCGCCGTAGCGCGCGACCTGATCGACGCGACGCACCTCCCTCGCCAGCGCGGCGGCCAGCTTGACGAGCACCTGGTCGCCGATCGGGTGTCCGAGCGTGTCGTTGATGCGCTTGAAGTGATCCGCGTCGGCCATGCACAACACGAAGGCGCGGCCGCGCTCCCCTTCGGCGACTAGCTGATTGAGCCGCTCCCGGAACGCGCGCTGATTGGCGATCCCGGTGAGCTCGTCGGTCGTGGCGAGCTCCGCCAGGCGCGCCTCGATCCGCTTCAACTCGGTGATATCCGCCGCGATCCCCAGAATTTCCTTGGGCCGCTTGTCGCGATACCGCGAGAAGACGTTCTCCCGGGCGCGCAGCCAGCGGTACTCGCCATCGACCCCCCGCACCCGGTAGGTGAGCTCGGTGTATCCGTCGTCGCTCATCGTGTCGAACTCGGAGAAGTGATCGAGGACCGCCGGCAGATCCTCAGGATGGATGATGGTTGCTGGTAAGTCGTCGCCCAGCACCTCGATCTCTTCCTCCGTATAGCCGAGCAGCGCGGCCGCGTTGCGGTTCGCGTACACGTTCTTGCGCGACTCGAGATCCAGCACGTAAATCACCTCCGGCGAGGTGTGCGCGATGCGCTCGAACAGATGCCGATTTCGTTCTGCTTCCTGGAGCGCGGCATCGACCGCGTACGCCTGCTTCTCGAGGATCTGCTGGCTCCGGCGCAGCTCGAGCTGGTCCATCACGATCCCCGCAAGGCCTTCCAGCACCCCGAGCTCTTCCTCGCTCACGGCTCGAGGCTCCTGGCCGAGCACGCACAAACACCCCAGTTTGTAGCCGTCCGGCGTGGAAAGCAGAGCGCCGGCGTAGAAGCGCACGTGCGGCTCTCCCGTCACCTCCGGGTTCTCGGAAAATCGCGGATCTTCTCGGGCGTCGTTCACGACCAGCGTCGCGTCTCCCAGGATCGCTCGAGCACAGAACCCGCCGTCTCGGCTGGTCCATGACGCACCGCTGCCGCTCGCGGACTTGGACCACTGGCGGTCCTGGTCCACGAACGTGAGCCGTGCCATCGGCGCGCGCAGAAGCCTGGCAGCGAGGCCCACGATGCGATCGAAGGCTTCCTCGGGCGGCGTGTCCAGGATCTCGTAGCGACGGAGGGCACGGAGCCTGGAAGCTTCGTCCGGCGAGGCGGTGGCGGTCACGCCTCCATTCAATCACGCCTCGGACCACTTGAGCAGCACCACTCCCAGGAGTAATAGCCCGACCGCGATCAGCCGCCGCGCCGTCGCGGGCTCGTCGAACACCACCACCCCGACCGCGAACGCTCCGAGCGCGCCGATCCCGGTCCAGATCGGGTACGCCGTGCCGAGCGGAATGCTCTTCAGCGATAGGGAAAGCAGGATGAAGCTCGCGGTGAGCGTCGCGAGCGTGATCAGCGTCGGGACCGGCTTCGTGAAGCCGTTCGATTGCTTCATCGAAAATGCCCAGACCACCTCGAGGGCGCCTGCGAGAACCAACCAGAACCAAGCCATGACCACGCTCCAGCGGAAGGCCCATGCCCAGGACCTTCAGAGAGACCGGGCATGGCGGAAGGTCAGGTCGTCCTGACAGAATTTGCCCGGGATGGGGAGGTCGTCCTCGGCTGGTATCCTAGCAACCCAGCGTCGGTCGGCCAGCCCGGCAGCGGCAACTGCCTCGGGGTCACCACGGCGAGCCGCGCACCAACATCACTCCCGCCGCGACCAGCACCAGCGCGAGGATGGCGTTCACGCGACCGAGCAAGGCGGCACGGCGCCGCGCCGCTGCGGCCTCCCGAGAGCGCGGATCGCGGGCGATCAGGGCGGTCGCTCGAGGCCCGAGCAGGAAATCATGGATCGCGCTCACGCCCAGCACGAGCGAGAACGCGACGAGCTTCGTGAGCAAGATCCGCCCGAAGGGTGTTGCCCAGAAGACGGCGCTCGAGAGCGACGCGAACGTGACGCCGCGCATCGACAGATTGAAACTGCCGGTGACGAGCAGGAGCACGAAGCACACCCACCCTACGCTGCGAAAGCGCTTTCCGGTCTCGCTCAATAGCGCTCCCGCAGGTGCCCCGGGCGTCCGGCGCAGCCACGGCACGAGCACCAGCACGAGAAATGCCATCCCGCCGAGCCAGATCGACGCTGCCAGGATGTGGATCCAGACCGATACCAGGTACAGCGTCTGCATCAGCCCGCTTTTCCATCGACGCGCGGCCGCGTCAGGATCGGAGCGTAGACCCACACGAACAGGGCAAACGACAGCGTCCACAGCGCTCCAGCCATCCACAGGCATTGGAGGTAGTGGCCGGGCAAGAGCCAGGGCCCGAGCACGCGGACCAGGGCCGCGACCGTGATCGCGAGGAACCCCACGCTCATGCTCTTCGGCACCGCGAGCGGCCGGCCCGTGTGACCGAGCGAGACGCGCGCCATCATGCCCAGCGTCAACGCTCCGAGCGCGCCCACCGTGAGCGCATGGAGCGCGAGCAGATTGCCTGCGGCACGCAGCAGCAAGCCG
>JALYWZ010000018.1 GCA_030852505.1 Myxococcota bacterium
AGCTTGGCCTGCGCGGACACCTCTTGCGCCGCTGCGACGTGCGGCAAAGACAGCGCGAGAGAGAGCGTGATGCTCGCGAGCCAGCGCCCGGAACGGAGGCTTCGCCTTCGATTCAGAGTCGAGCCCAGGGACGAATCGAAGCGCCGATCGGCGAGCACTAAGCGTGGCACGGCGCGATTCTGCCAAAACCCCTGGCAAAGCCAAGCTCTGCGACTGCCGGCGGTGGCTTTACAGCGTCGTTCGAATCGGGCGCTCGCCGACCTTGCCGACCGGTTTGTCTTGTTTGGGCGGCGGATCGCTCTTCGGCGGCGGATCGTTCTTCGGCGGTGGCGTCGGTTCCACGTGCGGAGTCGGCGTGGGCGTGGCGCGACGACGTTGCGCGACCGGGCGCGACTCGCGTACGGGCGCAGCGGCGCCTCCGCGAGCACGCGTGACGACCGGCACCGGCTCTTCCTCTTCGCGATCGAGCTTTTCGGCGAGCGCGCGGCGCTCGGCTTCGATCTTCTCGACGTCGATCGCCGGGACCGGCTCGACCTTGGGCTGGGTGTCGACCGGTGTCGCGGCCGGCGGCGGCAGGGGATTCGGGCTGCCGACCGAGGTGGAGCTCGTCGGCGGCTCGGTCGTCCTCAAAATGCCGAAGGCGAGCGCAGACGCGCCCACGACCATGCCGGCCGCGAGCAGGCCCATCCACACACGCTTGCGCTTGTGGTTGCGCATGTGCGTGTCGTACATCTCGCTGATGCCGCTGTCGTTGCTCGACCAGGTGGCGGTGGTGGCGCCGACATTCAGCGAATCCGGTCCCTGATTCTGGCTGTTGGACGGCAGCGTGCTCGGCGAGCCCGTGAGCGGCGGAGAGACCAGCGAAGCGCGAACCGGGTCGACCGTCTTGGCCCAGCTGGTGAGCGCCTGGCGCAGCTCGACCGCGGTGCTGAAGCGCTGGGCGGGCTCACGCGACATCGCCTTGGTGACGATCGCGGCCAGCGGCTCGTCCACGTGCGGAGCCAGCGATCGCAGCGGCCTCGGATCTTCGAGGGCGATCTTGAACATCAGCTCGTTGAAGGACGAGGCGCGGAACGGCACCTGGCCGGTCAGGCACTCGTAGAGGATCACCCCCACGGCATACAGATCCGCTCGGTGGTCCACCTGCTTCGAGCCGCGCGCCTGCTCGGGCGCCATGTAGAACGGCGTGCCCATCACCGCGCCGGTGCGGGTCATGCTCAAACCGCTGTCGTCGTTCAAGACGCCGAATTTCGAGATACCGAAATCCAGCAGCTTGACGAAGTCACCGCTCGGCCGCTGCTGCAAAAATACGTTGTCCGGCTTCAAGTCGCGGTGGACGATGCCGGTGCCGTGCGCGGCGATCAGGCCGTCGAGTAGTTGAGCGGCGATCGGATACAGATCGATCGGCGACAGCACTCCGCGCTCGATCCGGCTCCCCAGGCTCTCGCCCTCGAGGAACTCCATGACCATGTAGCGCGCGCCCGACGGCAAGCTGCCGAGGTCGAGCACCTCGACGATGTGCGGCGAGCCGATGCGCCCGGCCGCCTGTGCCTCGCGCTCGAAACGCATCGCAGCTTCGGCTCGCTCGACGACGCCAGCGTGCAGCACCTTGATCGCCACGCGCCGATGGATGAGCGTGTGCAACCCTTCGTACACCGCGCCCATCCCGCCTTCGCCGATCAGCCGGACGATACGGTACTTGCCGTCGATGACTTCGTCGCCGTTCAGGATCGTCAAGATGGCCTCTGGGCCCGCGCTAGTGCCGCCACACTCACCGAATCTGCCAAGATTTTCCTCGTCTACCTACAATGTCAAGGTCGGCTCGGCGGCGGGTCGGTCGGTCCACCCTGGTTGGACGCACCGCGCTGTCGCGGATTGGACACACGGCTTGGACCCGCTCCGGAGCTCTACGTGCGGCCACATCCTCGCCTTCCCGGACAAAGCCCCCCAAAAGGGCTCAAAAGGGATGTCCTGAGATGAGATAGCCGGCGATCGGATGGGCATCGGGGGACCACGCCACGTCACAACGCAGCACGAACGACTTTCCTGACATGAGCCGGATCCCGCCGCCCAGGCCGTACTTGAGGCCGAGGCCGCCGCCGTCGAGCTCCGGGTCTTCCCGGTAATCGGCCCAGACCCGGCCGGCGTCGGCGAAGGCGGCGAGGCCGAACCGCCGCTCGTCTCCGAACAGGTCGAAAGAGAAGAGCTCGCTCCGGAGCTCGGCGTTGGCGAAGGCCTTGACCTTGCCGTAGTAGCGCTGGCCCGGCACGCCGCGCACGCCCTTCACGCCGCCGAGTGCATAAGTCTCGTCGAAGCGCGCCATCTCGTAGAACGGCGCCGCGCCGAACAAGAAATCGCCGAGGACGCGCGCGGCGAACACCAGCCTCCGACCCGCGAGCGGCGCGTACCCGCGCAGCGAGACGTTCAGGCGCTCCCAGCGCTCGGTGGCGCCGCCCGGGGTGTCCCCGCCGAGCGAGCCCGGGGAGAAGTCGATGCGCGCGGTGTCGTACGTCCCTCGCGAGGGAGAGACCTCGTCGTCGCGCGTGTCGAGGCCGACGCCGGCCGTGAGCCGCGGCGAACCGTGGGTCTCGGCGCCGCGCAGCGCACGCCGCACGCGTTCGGGACCGTTCGCCAGGTCCTCGGCGAGCTTGCCCTGCTCCGGGATCTCGAACGAGTTGTGGACGTAGCTGAACCCCCACGACACACGCAGCGCGGCCTCGCGGTATTCGTTCGTGAAGAGCAGCGTCGGGTGCTGCCACTCGTACGCGAAGGCCTCGTCGAGCGGATCCATTCCGTCGGGGATTTTCGAGTCGTTGCCGAGCCCGTAGTACTTGAGCGCCTGCTCGCGCGTGTAGGAGATGCGGATTTGAAGACGCAGCCGCTGCGCGATCGCGTGCGGAAATTCCAGCAGCACGTAGTCGTCGATATACGGGATCTCGAGCTCCTTCTCGTCGCCGCTCCGGGGCCGGAACGTCACCGTGCCCGCCGATTCCAGCCGCATCAGGTACGGCGCGTAGCCGGGCGCGACGCGCGCGATCGACGCGATGTAGCCGCCGCCCCAGCCCACATCGCTGTTGCCCCCCGCGAAGGGCAGCACCGTGAGCTCGGTGTCGGGCTTCGCGGGCCTGTCCGCTGCAAGTGCGAGGCTGCTCGGCAAAGAGAGCAGCGCAGCGACCGCGGCGCGCGCGATATAAGAGAAGGAGCGAAGGGGCATCGGGCGTTCCACCAAGCACGAGCAGCGCCAACTCCCGCGAGGCGGGATTTCAGCGATGCTGCGGGGAAGCTTGCCCGCTCGTGGCGTGGCGTAAGCGCCGAGCTCGTAGCGAAGCGCCGCAGCGCCGCGGAAGCTCCCGCGCTTTTGGCCCGGAAGTCGGGTTCTTTCGTCGATCGTGAGCGTGGCGCGGCGCTTGCTTCGGCCGTGTTTCGTTCGACCACGAACAGGAGGAACTCGATGAAACGCATCGTCCTACTGGGCGCGCTCACCACTGGATTCCTATTCGGCGGCTGCGCGTCCAATCCCGTACCGCCCGCGAAGGTGACCGACACCCAGGCTTCGATCAGTGCGGCAGAGGCCGTCGGAGCGACCAACAATCCCCGCGCAGCACTGCACATGAAGCTCGCGAAGGAACAGCTCGCGCAGGGCGAGCAGCTGCTGCGAGACGGCGATGACGACGAGGCGCGCCTCGTTCTCGAGCGCGCGCGCATCGACGCGGAGCTTGCGATGGCGCTGACGCGCGAAGAGCAGGCCCAACACCAGGCTCGCGCCTCGATGGAGAAGGTCCGTCAGGTGGGTCGCTGAACCATTCATCAAGGACACCAGCCATGAACCAATTGAACCTCAGGAAGTTCGCGGTCCCCTCGCTGCTCGGCGCCCTGGTGGCGCTCGGCTGCGCCACCACCAACCCCTCGCCCCAGCTCGTGGACGCGCGTCGCGCCTACGACCAAGCGCGCATGTCCGAGGCCAGCAAGCTGGTCCCGGCGCGCGTCTACACGGCCAAGCAGGCGCTCGATAAGGCCGAGAAGGCGCACCAGGACGACGCGGGCTCCTTCGAAGAAAAGAGCCTCGCGTACATCGCCGAACGCCAGGCGCAGCTCGCTGTCTCGTACGCCGGCATCGCCAAGGCCCAGCGCGACATGAAGGCCGCTCAGGCGACCTACGACCAGCGCCAGCAGCAGGCTCTGCGCCAGGCGCAGACCACCGCGGCGCACGCGCAGAACCAGCTCGCGACGCAGTCGAGCGAGCTCGAGAAAGAACGCACCGCTCACGCCGCAGCAGAGCGCCGCGCCGCAGCGGCGATGGCCAGCCTTTCCGAGCTGGCGAAGGTCAAGGAGGAGGCTCGCGGCACCGTGATGACGCTCGAAGGCTCGGTGCTGTTCGTGACCGGCAAGAGCGAGCTCCTGCCGATCGCGCGCGAGAAGCTGGATCAGGTCGCCAAGGCGCTGAAGGAGATGGACAGCGGCGAGAGCGTGCTGATCGAGGGTCACACCGACTCCCAGGGCGCGGACTCCGCGAACCTCGCGCTGTCTCAGGCACGCGCCGACGCGGTCCGTGAATACCTGATCAGCCGCGGCGTACCGCAGGACAAGGTGCGCTCGATCGGCCGCGGTGAGCAGCAGCCCGTTGCCAGCAACGACTCTCCCGAAGGCCGCGCGAATAACCGGCGCGTCGAGATCGTGATCCAGAACGCCCAGCAGGCAGCGGCGAGCAGCACGTCTCCGCGCCGCTGACCGTCCTCTCTCCCGAGGCATGAAGATGAAGTCCGAAATCCTTCGCGCTCCGCTGTCGGGAGCGCTGGTCGTGCTTGCGATGGCCTGCGGTGGGCCTGATCGTCCCGCCGAGAATCCGCTGCAGGGTCCGACCGGCGGGCAGAGCTCGACGGATATCCCCGAGCTACCCGCACCGACGCCGGCCCCGGGCACGGACCCCGTGCCGGCGCCGGGCGGGCCGGACACCACGCCGGCGAGCGAGGTCCCGTCCACGTCCTTGCTGGACGTCCGCAGCCCGGTGATTGCGACCGCTCTTTATTCGGACGTGGACGTCTACGGCAAAGCCCAGGCCGGCTCGGGTATCGGCGGTTCCGCGGGTGGCATGCCGGGGATCGGCGGGCTACCCGGCCTTGGTGGCGTCGGCGGTCGCGGCCGCTGATGGTCCGGGCTCAGAGCTCGCGGTAGGCGCCGGGCACGGCGATCGTGTCGTCGCGCCCGGCCATCGAGAACATGCCCCAGCAGGCGAGCTTGTACTTGCCGGCAAACGCCAGATCGTCTTCGGCGCTCCCGATCGGGCCGAGCACGGCCAGGTTGGAGCGGTGAACGCCCCACGAGCCCTGTCCGTGTTGGAGCATCGCGCCGTGAAGCTCTTCGCCGGCCAGGCTGGCGTTCGCGAGGATTGCGACGCGCAGGCGCACCTCGTTGGCGGTACCCACGCCGGACAGCACCAGATAAACCAGATCCGCGCGAGGGCGCTCGACGCGCACGCTGAGCTGCTGGCGCTCGAGGAAGCGGATCAGGTGGTTCGCGTCCAGCTTCTGCGTCTCGGGCTCGAGGTTTTCGCCCTGACAGGTCTCGGGGCGGAAGCGCAGCGCGGCGAAGTCCGAACCGCTCGGGCCGCCGCTCCGATCTTGGACGAAGCTCTTGTAGCTGGTGCCGTCCGTCACGCGCAGCATCGGTGAGCTGCAGGCGGGTAGGGACGACAGGGACAGCCCCAGCGACAGCGCAAGTGCAACCGACCTCCACATAGCCGCCCCTCTTGTATCCCAGCTCGGGCCCGCTATCCACCATCGAGGTCGAGATCGCGACCGGGGAAGCGAAGCGCGATTGCTAAGCACCCGGCGAGGTTGATAACCTGCCGGCCTCGTGATGCGCGCCAGTGTCCTCCTGGCCCTTTGTGGGTTCATTTTCGGGTGCGGTGGTCCGTCGCCGACGGCGACCAAAAACCGCACGTTCTACGACTGGGCCGTCGCTACCGGGGAGGGCGATCAGCTCGAGTTCGAGCAGCGCTATCCGCCGCTGGATTGGGCCGAGCAGCCGCCGAACCCCGCGTACATCGGCGTGGCCGTGCTGCGCGGCGGCGTGCGGCTGTCGAAGCCCGGCAACTGGAAGATGCGCGACGCCGGCAACGTGCCGGGCCAGGCGTACCTCAGCTACATCTCGCCGAACGCCTACTCCTTCGCGCTGTACGAGCGGCCGGATTCGCCGCTCGATCCATGGCGCGACGTGATCAAACATTACGAAGACGACACCAAGGCGCTCGGGGCGAAGATCTCGTCGCAGCGAGTGCCGGTCGCGACCGGTATCGGCCAGGGCCGCGCCTACACCGTGGAGCGCGACGTCGAGGCGGCGAAAAAGCCGCTCGTCAGCCGCGCACGCGAATACCTGGTGCGCGGCCAGACGCGGATCGTGCTGGTTCAGATCGTGCACCCCGGCGAGCTGTTCGAGGTCGATGACGAATTGATGCGCGTGATCGACACGCTGGAGGTGCTGTGATCCGCCCGGGCTTCGGAAAATGGCTGCTCTCGGCCGGCGTCTGCGCCGTCCTGGGCTCGGTGTTCGGCTGCGCCAGCGCCGTCGAATCGTCGAAGCTCGAGGATCGCGCGCGCCGCACGGTGCCCGTGCCGATCTGCCTGAAGCCGTTCGAGCGGCACGGCACGAGCGGCATCGTCTCGTCGCTCCGGCCCGAGGACTACTGGGCCCTGGTGTTGCCGGGGTTCGACGCGGGTCAGCTCACGGTCGACGCTTCGATGCCGGACTGCGCGGGGCGTCCCGCCTTCATCCCGTCGGAGCTGGTCGAAGCCGAGGGCGCGCGCACCGGGATGATCCCGATCAAGCCGGACGACGCCATGATCGCGTCGGGCCCGGACGGGTTCCGGATCGTCTGGCTGCGCACGCACAAGTTTCCAGGCGGCGCTTCGTCGGGTCCGCTGGCGCTGGTTCGGCCGCGCGAAGGCTACGCCGAGGTCTACGCGACGGGGACGTACAAGGGCACCGTCGAGACCTCGCGCTTCTCACTCGAGCGCATGGGTCCGCGGATCTTGGTCAGCGCCACCGACGAGGGCTGCGCGGGCGTGAAGCCCAACGAGTCCTGCGAAACGGATTTCTCCGTGTACTTGCTGAGCGCGGGTCGCCTGGCGCGCGCGGCGACGTTCCCGCTCGATCGCATCGAGTACCGCAGCGCCTCGGGAGAGACCGCGCAGTTCCGGCTCACCGCAACGCCGGTGTTCCAGGACAACGTGATCCGCGTGGTCGAGCAGGTCGTGGTCAGTGCGCCCAGCCAGGGCGTGATCCGCAAGGCCGACCTCGAGCGCGTCTATCGTCTCGAGCCCAACGGCAAGCTGCGAGCGAACGTCGATTCACTCTGGCAGCAGGTCGCCAAAGAGACCGCGACCCAGGCTCCTCCTCCCCCGCCGCCTCCTCCTCCGGCACCTCCGCGCCGCAAGGGGCACTGAGGGTCTTGTTTGGGGGAAAACGATTGGGACGGGCGCGACGGGTTGGCGGGGAGCGGCGCGAGGCAATGGCGGGCGGCGAGGGCAGTGAGCAGCAGCCGCGCTTGGGCGCGCAGGACTGTGAAAATCGCGTTGCGCGCTGAGTAGTGCGCGGAGCGACGTGTTGCGGGGACCTCCTCCGTCGGCGCGCAGCCCGAACGGGCGAGCACGCCTTACCAGCAGATCAAGCTGCCGGTATACCCGCACTCCGGCCGTTGCATCGTCGCGTAGAGCGCGCCGAGCGCGAAGCCCGTCGCGAGGCCGACGCCCGCGCTGCCCCAGACCTGGCCGGAGCTCTCCCAGTTACCGGCGCTGCGCCCGAGCGCGGTGATCACGGACAAGATCGCCGGCACGGCGACGTGACCGGAGAACGCGCCGACGTTGAAGCGACCGCCGCTCCACTTGGCGGTGTCGATCACGAAGATGCCGAGCCCCTGCCCGAGCATCGAAAACGACAACAGCGAATGACTCGAGAACATGCCGTAGTCCTCGCAGCCCGGGACGCCCATGTTGGCTTCCTCACAACCGGGACGGTAGCCCTTGAATTGCTCTTTGAGCGTGTGCTCGTTGAGCAGCGTCAGCGCGGCGAGCGTCATGGTCGGAGCCAGCACGGACAGGTGGAAGCGCGCTTTCCAGCCCACCGTCACCTCGGGATCCGCGTAGAACACGCGCGGCATCACCAGGCCGAGCCCGACCGTGGAAAGCGTGAGCACCGTGGTCGCCGTGTCCCAAGCTTCGCTGCGCTCGTCCGGGATCAACATCCCCTGGTCTTGAGCGTGCGCGTTGCTGCTCGACAGCCACAGCGACAGGCCGAACAGGACGGCGGCGACGTGTTTCCAGCACCCGAGGCGTTGAGCTCCCGACACGGGGGGAATTTAGGCTGGACCCTAGTTCAACCGCAATAGTCTTGGCACGAGCAGATCACGATCGGCTCGAGCTACCCAACCAAACGAAAATCCGGCGAGGCCGGCGCATGCTGCTTTCAGTCACGACGGGTCGCGGGAGGCGTCCAGCCGCGAGGCCAAAACAAAAGCCAGCTCAGAAACCTTCGTCGCCGTCGGCGCGGCGCGTTCTGTACTGCCGGTAGGCGCTCGTGAACTCGGGGCCGAAGATGTATGCGAACGCTTGTCGCTCTTCGGACAAGTCTTCGTAACGCTGGCGGTAGGCCTGCCAGAGCGCCTTGTGCTTGCCGAGCCCGAGCCCCAGGGCGCCGCCACCCTGCTGATTTTCCAGGTTCTCGGGCGAGAGCTCGTCGAGCAATGCGCGCACACCGCGCATCACGCCGTCGAGCAGCGCCATCTGGTGCAACATCAGATCGGCGAACATGCCCTCGATCGCCTGCGGCGCGTCGAACGAGCGATCGCGGAAATCCAGCAACGCCGCTGCGACGGCTTCGGGCGTGCGCGCTTCGGCGACCTTGGCGTAGGCCTCCGAGCGATACGCGCTCTTCTGCACGCGCGCGAGGTCGAGCGACGAAACGAACTGCGTGTAGCCCTCGCGCAGCGGGATGAAGCAGCGGCAGAACACGTCGACCGCGTCGTGGAGCTTCGTGATGAAGCGCGCCACGTCCCCGGAGGTCTCGAGCGTGAGCCCCGGTACCAGCGAGCCCGCGAGCTCGCGCAGGCCCTGGATCGCCAGGCTCTCGGTGCCGCCGAGCTCATCGAAGAACTGCGTGTTGTTCGCGCGACGCCCCGGACCGGCCTGCGGCAGCTGCGCCGCTGGTTGGTGAAAACCACCGCCGCCGGGCTGCTGCGGATAGATCGGAGGCGAGCTCTGTCCCGGCAGCTCAGGGAGCCCGGGGACCGCGGGTTGCTGTCCCGAGCCGCTCGGATACCCCGGCACTGCGGGTTGCTGACCCGAACCGCCCGGATACCCCGAGACCGCGGGCTGCTGACCCGAACCGCCCGGATACCCCGGCGGAGGACCGTAACCGGGCTGAGGGGGCAAGCTCGGATACCCCGCCGCGGGCGGAGGGCTCGAACCCGCGTGCTGCCCCGGCGGCGCTGCGCCGTAAACGGGACCCGGTGCCTGCCCGGCTCCCGGCGCGTCGAGCAGCATGGCGGGGTTGCCGAGCACGCTGCCGCTCGCCGGCAAGTCGCGAAACGCCAGGCTATGCGGAGCCTGCTCGAAGGTGATCTGGATCCGGAGCTGCGGACCCAAAAAGAATTGGAATCCGGACGCCGACAGATCGATCGGTGTGTCCGCGGCGGCGCGCTTCGGCATGCTCGCGCCGTAGTAGTCGGGGATGAACACGCCGTTCTTGCTGCCCAGATCGCGTATGCAGATCTTGCCGTCGACGTCCTCGATGCGCGCGTGGAAGCTCGAAACCGAGAGCTGCCGCACCTGATAGTCGTTCAGGGGGTTTCTCCCGATACGGATCGGCAGGGCAGCGAACTTGTGCCGCCGCACTTCCACCGGGGCGTTGTCGAGAGTGAAAGCGTTCAGGATGAACGCGGTCTGCACCCGCCGATACTACGCTAATCAGTCGCCAAAAGCAGATCGGCGACGCTCGCGCCGTCGGTGGCGAGCACTTCATGAACTTTGGGCGGCAGGGCTGGCAGGGTAGAAACCCATTCTCCTTCGAGGCGTGCGCACAGGTCGCACACCTCGTCTCGAGTGCCCGAGGGCTGCCAGAGCTCGGACAGGGTGCTCGCGGGAGGCTGACCGAGGTTCAACATCAGCCCGCCGGCCTGCCCGTCGTGCGACCAGAAAAAGCTAGGAACGGTCGCCCGCCAGCCCAAGAAGCGGCGCGCCAGATCGAGCCAGAAGCACAGCGCCGCCCCGCCGGCCTGGCCGAGCGGGAGCCTCAGGCTGAGGGGTGAGCTCGGGTGCTCGATTCCGCGCAGCGGTCGGACGGCCTCGGCGAGCAGCTTGAGGGGAACGGCCGGATCCGAGCCGAACGTGTTCGCATCGAGCAGGTGCCACAGGTCGCGCAGCGGCATCTGTTCGGTCCAGCCGCGGTAGGACTCGAAGGCCATCTCGAAGTCGAGCTCCGATTGGGTCGCGAGCACCCGCGAGCGTTCGTCGAGGTCGGGCATCGGCCGGTGCGACGACTCCGCGACCAGATTACCGGCTGCCCACCAGAACTGTTCGAGCAGGAGCGGGAGGATGTGTGGTGAGCGCACCAGGTTCTGATCGAGCGCGAGCATGGCGCCCGCGATCAGCGGGAACTTGCGGCCGGCGGCGTCGGCGCTGGGCCCGAGTGCGCCCGTGATCGGCGCGCCCCGTCCACCGGGAGGGTGGAACAGATAGGCGTGGATCGAGCCGCGCGAATAGCTGTCGAGGAAGGCCGCTCCGCCGCGTTCGCTCGCCCATTCGAAGCTCGCCGCGAGCCAGTCGTCGAACGCGACGAACGCCGGGTGGCTCGCGCGAATGTGCAGGAAATCCCCGTGCGCGGGGGATTTACCGAGCACGCCCACGGGGCCGGCCGTGAGCTCCATCAGCGCCTGCCTCCGGCGGCGAGCCCGGCGGAGACCTGGGCCGGGCAGCGCAGGCGCTTGAAGAACCCGGGCGAGAACGGATGCACCGACTTCGACGGCTTCACGTCGAGCGTGACCGGCGGCTGGCCAGGCCGCGTGAGCGTCCAGCTGCCCGCGAGCACCGTCATGCCTTCCGAGATCTGCCCGCTGGCCTTCAGGTTGCCGGCCGCGAACAAGCGGAACAATCCGAAGTCGCCGAGCCGCGGGATCTCGTCCGTGAAACCCGCGCCGCGCACGCGCAGGACGCCGCCGATCGGCTGAGCCTTGCCAGGCCACTGCACCGGCAGCCAGCGCTCCGGTTCGTTCCGGTAGATAGTGGGCTTGCCGTCGACGATCAGCGAGATCTCGGAGATGGCCGAGCCGACGGGGTGGATCTTGATCGAGAACGGCACGAGCGGTTCGGTGCCCGTGCCGAAGACCGCGTCCGTGATCTCTTGCGCGACGTTCAGGCACTGCAGGAAGTCGGGCCGCAGCGGCATGTCGGTGCTGGCGCGCGGCACGAAGCGGTTGCCGCTGCGCTCGAGCCGGCTGTCCAGGTTCGTCAGGTAAAATTTCCAGAGCGTGCCGGTCTGCGGCCGGAAAAACTCGGCAAATTCGGGGATCGTGACGTCGGCGGGCACGTCGGCGAACGGATAGCGCGGCGCGATCTTCTGCGCGTAGATGTCCCAGACCTCGGCCTTCCAGTGTTCACCGAGCGCGCTGTAGTCGGCGACCATCACGCCTTCTTGGCTGCCCTTGATCGGGTTCATGAGCAGCGGTTCGAGCACGAGGCGCGTGCGCGGCTCGATGCCGCCCAGCAGCCGCCGGACGGCGCTGGCCGTGCGTTGCAGCTCGTTGTTGAAGTCCTTGCTCACCTCTTCGCGGCTGTCGGAGAGCTGCGTCAGGCTGACCTCGAGGTTCGTGAGCTGCGCGAGGTACTGGCTGAGCCCCGACGGAGCGACGTCGGCCTTGCCCGCCGAAGGCTCGCCGAAGCCGAAGCGCAACAGCGGTTGGAACTGCTTTTCGACCGGAGAAATTTCCTTCTCCTGCTCGCCTGCGTCCGCCACCTCCTCACCCACGCCGGCGTCGCCGAGCCCGACCTTGTTCAAGGCCTTGTCGAGCTTCTTGCCGGCGACCTTGGCGGCCTTGCCGAGCGCCTTGTCGAGCAGCGCGTTCGAGTCGTACGGCAAGCGCATGTTCTCGCCGATCACCTTGAACAGGCGCACGTATGGCCCCTCGGTCTCGGAGAGCGCGCGCAGCTCTTCGATCGCGCTGTTCATGTCGGTCGGCGCCTTCACGCTCAGAGCGCCGATGAAGTCCTGCCAGGCCCGCCCGTAGCGCTGGAAATACAGCTCCTGCAAGCGCTGCAGGTTCGAGGTTCGCACCTCGTCGGTCTGGATCACGCTGCGGCCGAGCACCCACGGCTCGATGTCGAAGCGCGTGTCCGGCGACTCGAGCAGCGCCTTGACCTTCTGCCAGCCGAGCGCCGTGTACATGCCCGGCACTGCCACGTTGTTGCGCGCGTCCCAGTACGGCGCGGCTCCGCCGATGAAGATGTTCTCTGGTCGCACCGGCGGCGCGCCCTTCGCCGCTTCCACCAGCCACCCGTAGTGGAGCTCGTCGAGCGGCACCATCGAGAGCCGGCCCTGCGCGCGCGCAATCGCGCTCTTGTCCGGCGACCAGGCCCAGGTCTTGTCGGCCGCGAGCGCCTCCACGTAGTAGCCGGCGTGGAGCTGGAGCTTGTCCTTGTCGGTCTCGGTCTCCGAGCGCAGCGCGCGCGCCCAGGCCTTGGCGAGCTTCTGCGTCGCCCACTCGTTCTGCAGATGCTCCGGGTAGCAGAGCATCAGATACAGCTTCAAATCGTCGTAGCCGGACTGGAAGTTGGTGGCATCCATCCGGGTCAAGTCGCCGACCTGGGTGACGTCCCCGACGAGCTGCGTCTGGACCGGGCCGCTGACGAGCGCGCGCAGGCGCTCGAGATACACGCCCTTCAGCGCGGAATACAGGGGTGGGGCGGTGTACGGACCCCAGAACGCGCGCACCTGGCTCTCACCGTTGGCTTGCTCGAGCTTCTGCACGCGGTCCATCAAGAGGTCGAGCGAAGCTGCGGTGGCCGCGGCCCCGCCGTTCGGCGTGCGCTCGAGCTTTTGCGAATCCTCGATGTCCTCGGTCGTGGAGCGGACCAGCTTCGAATTTTCGACGTAGGCGAGCGCCGCCGGCAAAATCATCGTCAGCGTGCCGAGCAGCGCGATCGACACGACCGCGATCTGGCGCCGCAGCTTGCGCCGCACCTGGCTCATCGAGCGCACGGCCAGGTGGCGATCCGGGAAGATCACGCGCTGGAACAGCTCGGTGATGAAGTAGCTCTGGGGTGGAGCGGTCAGCCCCTGGCCGGCGGCCGGCATCGCCAGGTTGAAGCCGCGCGCCATGTTGTCGAGCACGCGATCGATCGCGCGACCGGTCTGGGTGCCGCTCGCGAAGTAGAAGCCGCGCAGCAGCGGCGTCTCCTGGTACGGGTTCGGCCGGCACAGCTCTTCGGTGAAGCGCGTGAGCGGCTGGCGCAGCGCGTGGAACTCCACCGGGAACTGCAGGATCTTCGAGCGCACCTCGGCCAGCGGCTCGCCAGCGAGGCGCTCGAGCATGCGCGCGTGCAGCACGCGCACCAGGAGGTCGAACTCGGCCTCGATCGCCGGCGCCGGATCGTCCAGATCCGTGTCGAGGCTGAAGCTCGCGCCGAACGCCTGGGCGCGCTGGGCCTTGGTCAGGTCGCCGCAGAACTCCACGAAGCCCGCCACCAGATCGACCTTGGTGGTGAGCACGTAGATCGGCAGCACCATCTCGAGCCTCCCCATCAGCTCGTCGGCGCGGGCGCGCAGCGTCTTGGCGAGCTCTTCCAGATCGACCTCGCTCTTCGACAGCAGATCCTCGGCGCTCACCGCCACGATCAGCCCGTCGAGCGGCCGCTCGCTGCGGAAGCGCTTGACCGTGTCGAGGAAGCTCATCCACTCGTCGCGATCGTCTTCGCCCGTCGCCAGGCGCCCGGCGGTGTCGAGCAAGATCGCGCGCTCGGAGAACCACCAGTCGCAGTTGCGGGTGCCGGCCGTGCCGCGCACCTTGGCGCCGCTCGAGCCCGGCGGCGCGATGAAGCCGAGCCCCGACTGGGTGAGCGCGGTGGTCTTGCCCGCGGCGGGCGGCCCGACGATCACGTACCAGGGCAGAGCGTAGAGCGCCGCGCGGCCGCCCTTCGAACCGAGCTTGGTGCGCTTCAGCGCATCCAGCGCGTTCTTCATCTGCGTCTGCAGCGCCATGATCTCGGCGCGGCGGTCGGGCCGCGCCTTGTCGGCCTGGGCCGCGGCTTGCTTGAGCAGCTCGCGCTCGAGCGCCGCCGCCTTCATCGAGGCGCGGATGCGCCGCACCACGATCCAGGTGACGATGGTCAGGACCGCGACGACCGTGAACACGATCGCGATCCACAGCGGCCACTCGAGCAGAATCACCAGCACCCACAGCGCGGCGCTGAGCAGGGCAAGGACGATGGCGAGCCAGATCATGGAGCATCCCGCAAGACGCGCGAGCTGCCGAGCGGCATGGCTCTGAGCGCGTCGTGTACGTCGCTTTGCAACAGCCGGTCGAGGCCGAACACCACCAGCGCAGTGAGCAGCAAGCTGCCGACGATCAGCGCGATTAGCGGTGCGCTCGACGATTTGGTCTTCTGCACGCGTTCACGCGGCTCGGCGTGCGGACCGAGCTTGTTGGTGGGAACCAGCGAGCTCACGAGCTGCTTGCGCGCCGCGTCCGTGAAGCTAGAGAGCGACGCCATGTCACCGCTCACGCCGTAAGCGCCGCGGAAGCCGAGCGTCAGGCACAGGTAATAGGCGTGCAGCGCCTCCGGCCGATTGCCTTGCTGGAGCAGGCTGCGCAGGCGCACGAAGAAATTCTCGCCCGCCGTGTTGTGTTGGTAGAGCAAGAGCTGGAGCGGCTGCCCCATCCACTCGTTCCGGCCGTACCAGCTCGACTTCAGGATCTGCTCGTCGAGGAACGCGACCAACGCGTAGCGCGCTTCGGCCAGATCGGCGTCCTGGATCCCGAGCGAGCGGCCCTTGCCCACCATCGCGTCCAGCGCCGTGAGCAGCCGCTGCCGGAGCTCCGCGGGCGCGGGCAAGCTGGGCGAGGTCGGCAGCTGCACGCCGACCATCAGCACGTCGGCGCAAGCCCAATACACCCGATCGCTCATGCCCCGCTCCGCCTATCGGAGGTGGGCCGGATCGACCGCGTACAGCGACAGTCCGGCCCCCGCCCACTCGCCGTCCACCGGCAGATACAAGGCCACCGTCGACGACTTGGCGATCTCGTCCCAGTACGTGCCCTCGCGGCGCACGCGGAAAAAGCACACCCCCGGCTTCACGGGCAGCGCGCCGGTCGGGTTCCACTCGACGTTGACGCGCACCCCGTGCCGCGCGTGCTTCACCACGTCGTAGATCTGGTTCCAGCCGGCCATCTTGAGCACGCCGGGAACACGCTCGCGCAGCAACGCTTCGGCCAGGCTCGCCTTGACCGACACGAAGAACTCGTGCGCCACGAGCTTGGGATCGCCGATGCGCCCGATGAACATGCCGTCGGGGCGGTGCTCGAGCGGGATCTCGACGTACGATTGCTCGATGCCTCCCGGCAAGAGCCGGAGCACGATCGCGAACAGCGTCTCGAACACCTCACCGAGCTCGAGGTAGTTGAACTTCGGCAGGTCGCTCGGATCGAAATCGGGGGAGAAGCTGGCCAAGCTGCCGGCCAGGTTCGCCAGCATCAGATACGCCTCTTCGGGGTGGGCGCGCGGCGTGTCGAGCAGGTGATTGAGCTGCGGGATCGCTCCGTTCAGCGTGTGGAGCAGCCAGAACTTGCGCGCTTCACTGACGTGAAAGTCGACGCTGCCCTGTTGGCGCTGGCGCCGCTCGCCCGTGAGCTGCTGCTGGCGGGCCACGATGTTGGCGAGCACGCGGCGCACGCCGTTTTCGAGGAACGGCGCCGTGGACAGGTGCGCGATCGGCGGGATGCGCGTGTCGAGCACCTGGAACTGGCCATTTTCCTGGCGCAACAGCTCGGCGACGCGGATCACGGCGAAGCCGTCCTTGCGCTCGTTGCCGTAGAGGATTTGCAGGTTGGCGTCGGCCCACTCGAGCTCTTGCGGTGAGGAGCCGTTGTTCAGGTCGACGACGCTGCGGACCTCGCGCTTGTAGCGGCGCGCCGCGGCGCCGTCCTGCGCGATCATCGCCGTGTCGTTGCTGTGCGCGAGCCCCACGTAGACCTCGAGCTTCACGGCTTCGGGCGGCAGCGGGCGAGGCGC
>JALYWZ010000776.1 GCA_030852505.1 Myxococcota bacterium
CTGCCGGGGCAGGCGCGGGTGCGGGCGGGGCGGCCGCCGGTGGCTTGGCGGGTACAGGCGGGGCAGCGTTTTGCGCGAATGCGGGAGCTGCGACGAGCAGAACGCACGAAGCAAGCGGAAGCGAGCAGAAGCGGGTGAGCATCGTCGGGGTTCCCGAGGCCTTTCTGAGCGGGCCGGTAGCGAGGCCGACGGACGTTTCGCACGCGCCGGAAGCGAGGGCAAGGGGCATCGCGCTCCCGGATCGGCGGAAATCCGGCTCAGCGGTCGATGGGTGTCATCATCGCGGTGCGCAGCCGCTCGGCCTTTTGAATCATCGACGGGTCCACGATGGGCACCGGCGTTGACAGCGTTCGCGCCATATTCGCGAATTCACGAGCCAGCGGCCAGATCGGTCCGGGCGCGACGCCGAGCGCCTCGCACAGGGCGTCCCCGAGCTCGACCGCCGTCGGGAAGCGGTGCCGGGGGTCCTTGGCCAGCGCCCGCGCCAGGACCACGTCGAGCGCCGGAGGCAAGCCGGGCAGAGTGGTCGACACGGGCGGCGGCGCGTCTTCGATCTGCGCGGTGCGCACGGCCATCTCGTCCCGATCCGGCGTGTCGAACGGGGTCGCGCCGCACAGCATCTCGTAGAAGACCATCGCGGCCGCGTACAGATCCGCGCGCGCATCGAGCGCATCGCCGCGCACTTGCTCCGGGGCCATGTACGCGCCCGTCCCCGGGATCATCCCGCCGGTGTTGCGCCCGCCGGACTCGGGCAGCCGCGCGATCCCGAAGTCGGTGAGCTTCACCACGCCGTCGGGTCGGATCAAAACGTTCGCGGGTTTGACGTCGCGGTGCAAGATCCCGAGCGCGTGCACGGCCGCGAGCGCGCCGAGCAGCTGCGAGAAGTAGCGCCAGGCGAGCTCGACCTCGAGGTGCCCGCGCGACGGGTTGAACGGGTTCTTGGGGCCGCGACGGATCAAGCGCGACAGCGGATGGCCGTCCACGTACTCCATCACGATCGCGAGCTCCGCACCGTGCTGCACGAGCGCGACGAAGCGCACGATGTTCGGATGCGCGAGGCGCTCGAGCGCCGTCGCTTCGCGCAGGAACATGTAGCGCGCTCGCTCACGTCCGCTGAGCTCCGGACGCAGCACCTTGATCGCGACGGGATGACCGGGGGTGCCCGCCAGCCGGCCGGCGTCGCGGTAGCTGAGCCAACCACGATGGACCACACCCATACCGCCTTCACCGAGCGGCTCATCGACGCGCACGTCCCCCCAGTCCTCGATTCCGAGCACACTTCCGCGAGCAATGCGCGCCGGCGCCGCAGGGCGCACCAGCGGGGTCCCGCACTGCGGGCAAAAGCGCGCTGATTCGTTGACCGCGGTATGACAGCTCGGGCAGTGCAAGTCGTTCGGTCTGAGCATACCCGCCCTCGGTAAAGTCCGCGCTCCCCCATACCGGAACCGCGATCCTTACTTGCGGAAAGTTTCGGGACTGGGCTAACTCTAGCTCAGCCTTTGATTCTGCCTGGCCCTCGCCGCTTGGATAGCCCGGCGAAATGGGGCCGGCCGGAGGATATGCCGTTGCGTCGATCCGTTGCTGGCCGCCGTCTTAACATCCGATCGCTGCTGCCCGCCGTGGCGTGTGCCGGCTCAATAGCCGGTCTTTCTGCACCCGCCCGCGCCCAGTCGACCGTCGATCCCGTGTTTTCGGTGCAGCGCTTTCAGCCTGCGCCGGGTCCGCGAAACTACCTGATGACCCGCGGTGCCCGCGTCGATGGGCAGAATGCGTGGAGCGTCGGGGGCCTCGTTCACTACGGCTTCGAGCCGCTCACGGTCGAGAGCTGCGTCAGCGACGAGGCCGCCGACTGTTCGGACTCGAGCGCGCGCAACACCCGCGAAGTGAAGGTGGTCGAGAACCTGCTCACCGCCGACCTGATGGGCTCCTACACGCCGGTTCCGATGGTGCAGCTCGGCCTGCGCATCCCGGTGGCCTGGATCAAGGGCCAGGGTCTCGCGAACAACGGGCTCAACGATCCGGACGGCGTCGAAGCGATCGGCATCGGCGACGTCGAGGTCGAGGCCAAGCTGCGCGCCGTCGGCAAGCCGAAAGATCCGCTGGTGATCGGCGTGGCCGTGAGCGGCACCGCTCCCATCGGCTACCAGATGGCCAAGGACGAATACCTCGGCGACAAGACGCCGACCGGCAGCGGCCGGCTGATCGTGGACGGCTCGGCTGGGCCGCTGTCCTACGCGGTGAACGTTGGCGGCCTGTTGCGCGGCGAGGGTGGCGTCGGTGCCACCACCGTCGGTTCGGAGTTCCGCTACAGCGCCGGCATCGGCTTCCAGGTGAGCCCGGTGTTCCGCGGCATCGCCGACGTCTTCGGCAGCAGCCGCTTCACCAGCGAGTCCGGTGAAAACCCGCTCGAAGGCTTGATCGCCGCGCAGGTACAGCCTCTCGGCATGCCGTTGCAGTTCACCGTCGGCGCCGGCACGGCCCTGATCGACGGTCTGGGCGTGCCCACCGTGCGCGCGCTGGCCGGGGTGACGTTCGTCAACGAGTTCAAGGACGAGGATCGCGACGGCATCGAAGACGACAAGGATCAGTGTCCGTCGGTCGCGGAAGACAAGGACGGCTACGAGGACAGCGACGGCTGTCCCGACGGCGACAACGACCTCGACACGATCGCCGACAGCGCGGACAAGTGCCCGTCTCAGGCCGAGGATCAAGACGGCTTCGAAGACCAGGACGGCTGCCCCGATCCCGACAACGACAAGGACGGCCTCGCCGACACGGCCGATCAGTGCCCGAACGAGCCCGAGAGCAAGAACGGCTACAAGGACGAGGACGGCTGCCCCGACGAAGCCGACAGCGACAACGACGGCGTGCCGGACTCTCGCGACAAGTGCCCGAGCGAGCCGGAAGACACCGACGGCTTCGAAGACACCGACGGCTGCCCCGATCCGGACAACGACGCCGACGGCGTGCCCGACGGCAGCGATGAGTGCGCCGAAGAGCAGGAAAACATGAACGGCTTCCAGGACGAGGACGGCTGCCCGGACACGCCGCCGCCCGGCTTCCGCCCGCCGAAGAAGCCCAAGCCATGAGCCGGCTCGTCGGGGCTTTAGCGTTCGGGCTGCTCAGCGCGGCCTGCGCGCCGGGCTCCGGCGGAGGCGGTGGC
>JALYWZ010000175.1 GCA_030852505.1 Myxococcota bacterium
TACGCGTTGCTCGTGCTGCCGCACTGGCAGATCCGTCACGCCGATCTAGTGGCGCAGGGCGGGGGTGAGGGGCCGGTTCCGCTGTTCGGAACCGTGTACTCGTTCGTCAACGGGATGGAGAGCGGCATCCTGCTCGCGAGCTTCGGGCTCGCGGTGTACGCCTTCGTGACGCGGGGTGCATCGCGAGAGCTCCGCGACGGCGCGCTCTGCGGGGGCGCATTTTGCCTGGTCGCGCTCTCGCGCCTCGATCACGCGTTGCTGGCGATCGCGCCGCTCGGCTTGTGGACGGTGCACTGCGTGTACGCGCCAGCGCGCCGGCGCTTCGTGCTCGGGGCCGTGCTCGCCTTCGCGGCCCCGCTCGCGCTCTACGCGGCGGTCAATCAGGCGTATGCGGGCTCCGCGCTGCCGTCGAGCGGCGTCATCAAGAGCAGCTTTCCAATTCCGTCTGCCAGCAATGTGACGGAGCTCATCGGCTATCTGAAGCACCCGTTCCGGCCTCAGCACGTGTTCCGCGTGATGTGGACGGCGCCGGTCGCGATCTCGATCGCTGCGGTGCTGGCCTTTCTGCCGTTCGCAGTGCGCTTGCGGGTCGGCGCTGCCGCGTTCTCACTCGAATTTCGCCCCTCGGCGCACTCGCTCGATCGCTTGCTCGTGATGCTGGGTCCAGGCGTAATGTTGCTCGCGGTCTACAACATCCTGTTCGCCTCCGGAGTGGGCTCCTGGTACTACCCGGTCTCCACCGCCTACGTGTCTTTGACCGTGCTCAGCGTGGCCACCCGCGGCTTTTCGCTGTTACCTCGGCGGGTTCGCGCGGTCGTGCCAGTTCAGATCACGGCTGCCGCGTTCGGGGCGATCGCAGTGCTCGGCTTCCTGCGCTTCCAGCGACAGCCGGACTTTCACCGCTCGTACGCCGATTTCTGTGAGAAGACGGCGCCGCGCGTCCGCGCGCATTTTGGCGGAAAAGTCCCGAAGTTGTTCGAAATCGACGACGGCGTCGTCGGCTATTGCCTCGATGCTCCCGCGCTGTCCGGCTCGCGCTTGCTCCTCGACGTCGAGGCGTTGCGCGCGTCCGAGGCGAACATGCTGTTTCAGCTGGCCGTGGGGCGAGGCTTCCGCGCCGTCACGACGCTCTACTACACGAGCCACGATCTGACACCCGACAGCGACGCGGGCGCTGCCATGGCCTGGGTCCGGCGCTTCTACCCGAACCAGGATTACAGCGGCCTCCGCGCGTCGGTGTTGTTCGCGGATCCGAGCTTTACCATCGTCGGGCTCGAGAAGACGGAGCCGGAACGATGAGCGACGACAGGATGGCGCGCGCCATCGAGTTGCTCGCGGCCTCCGACGGCGTGCTCGCGAATTCTCCGACGCCGTCGCGGGGCAGCGTGCGCTCGGCGCACCGCTTGCTCGACGAGAGCTTGGCGCGGCTCGGAGCCGAAGCGAGCGAGACCCACGAAAGCTTGCGCAGCAAGGCCAGCCGCGTTCGTCGCGCGCTACGCGCCGAGCGGCGCCGGCGGATCTGGGGCTGGGCCCGCACGCGCACGCCGCAACGGGTGCTGTTCGTCGTCGTCGCGCTGCTGGTCGCGGCCGCGGCGCTTCGTTGGCAGCGGGAGCGGTCGAATCTGCTGCACGGCGTCTCGCCTCGCCTCGGCTCAGCAGCGAGTGGGCGCGTTGCGAGCCGAGCCGCGGTCGCTGCGGCGGTTTCGCCACGCGCATCCTCTTCCACACGCAGGAACAGCTCGACCCTTACGTGCAATACGATCTCGGCGGCGTGCATCGCGTCCACGCGTTGCTCGTCCGGAACCGCAGCGACGCCCTGCAAGACCGCGCGGTTCCACTGGTCGCTTCGGTGAGCCTCGACGGCGTGAACTTTCGAGAGGTCGCGCGTCAGAGCTACTGGTTCGAGACCTGGAAGACCGAGTTTGCCCAGGTCGAGGCGCGGTACTTCCGGCTCCACGTGGCGCGCGTGAGCATCCTGCATTTGGAGCGGGTCGAGCTCCGCTGACGGAAGGGACGAAGCCTGGGCGTGCTCACTTCGGGCGCGCGGTCGCGGCCTGGAGCTCCGCGGACGTCGGCGATTGCGCCGCACCCCGCGGGTCGCGCGAGTTCTGAACCTCCACCATCCAGCCCGGGTATTCGGGTGGGAGCGCGCTGGCCTCGTCGAGAGCCTTCAGCTGCTCCGGGGAAAGCCGGAGCTCGGTGGCGGCGAGGTTGTCGGCGAGCTGCTCGGGCTTCTTGGCGCCGACGATGATGCTCGTGACGAACGGCTTGGTGAGCTCCCAGGCGAGCGCCACCCGAGCCGAGGACACGCCCGTCTCTTCCGCCACCCTGCGCAGGGCGGTGAGCACCCGCGGCAACCGCTCGTGATTCACCGGCGGAAAGTCGAAGGACGCACGGCGGGCGTCCTCCGGCCCTTTCTTTGCGGCGTCGAACTTGCCGGAGAGCAGGCCACCGGCGAGCGGACTCCACGGCAAGAGTGCGACGCCGCGCGCCTGACACATCGGCGCGATCTCTCGCTCGATGTCGCGGCCGACCATCGAGTAGTAGACCTGCGCGCTCTGGAACCGGGCGAGCCCGTTCTGTTCGGCGAAGGTGAGGGCGTGGGACGCGACCCACGCAGGCAAATTGCTGAAGCCGACGTAGCGCGCCTTGCCGGAGCGCACGACGTCGTCGAGCGCGCGCACCGTCTCCTCGATCGGCGTCGCCGGATCGAAGCCGTGGATCTGATAGAGATCGACGTGCTCGAGGCCGAGCCTCCGCAAGCTGCCGTCGATGCTCGACAGAATGTGGGCGCGCGACAGGCCGATCTGGTTCACGCCCGGGCCAACGCGGCCGCGCACCTTGGTTGCGACCACGATCTGCTCGCGCGGTCGACTCAGCGAGCGGAGCGCCTGTCCGACGATGCGCTCGCTGTCGCCGCTCGCGTAGACATCGGCCGTGTCGACGAAGTTGACACCCGCGTCGAGCGCCGTGCCGACGAGCGCGGACGCCTCTTCTTGGCCGAGCTGGCCGATCGCGGCCCACATCCCCTCGGTGCCTCCGAAGGTCATGGCCCCGAGGCACAGCTCCGAAACGTAGAGCCCCGTACTACCGAGTAGCTTGTAGCGCATGGCCCGAAGCCTAGGCCGGCCTGAGTCCGCGTAAAGCCTCGACTTCGGGCGAAATTGCACCCAGCGCGAGCGGGGCGAGTGAGCTCCAGCTTCCTGCGACTCCGTCGGAATTTTTCGGGTCAGCGCGGCCACGATGAGCTGGCGGGATACGCGGGACTCGACGCGGGCATTGGTGGGGGATGAGACACGTGCGCGCGCTGGTTTGGGTGGCGCTTACCGGTGCCGTCGCCGCCTGCGGCGGTGAAACGAGCGGCGGGCTCTTCGAGGGTGCGGGCGCGGCGGGCGCTGCAAACTCCGGGGCCGGCGGGGCAGACCAGGCTTCGAGCGGCGGTGCTGGCGACGCGGGTCGCCACGCGGGCACTGCCGGGGAAGCGAGTGGCGCAGTCGCGGGTCGGTCGAACAGCGGCGGAGCCTCGGGTGGGGCGCAAACGGCCGGCAGTGGCGGCAAGGGCACGCAGGCCGGCGGCGCTTCTGGGGGAGTTCGCTCGGGTGCTGGCGGCAGCGCGGGGATACCGCCGACGACTGCAACCGGCGGCCGCAGTCCGAGCTTGATGGATGCGCCGGGGAGCTGCGAGCCCGTGAGCCAGTCCAGCACGGACCAACAATGCAACTTCGAGTTCAACTGCGAGGGCAAGACGAACTTCGCGAGCTGCGACCGGCAAGAGGATGGCTCGTGGGCCTGCGACTGCGGCACATTTTCGGGACCGAGCCAGCGCTACGAGGTCGAAGACATGCCGCCTCTCGAGGCGTGCGGTGTGGTGGCGCGCGCGTGCAAGGGTAACCCCACGCCGGGCGCAAGGACGTGCGAGACGAAGAGCTCGACGAGCGTGATGGATCGCTGCAACGCGACGGCGACATGCGGGCCGACGTTGGATCTGGATGGCGTCCCGCTGCGCGCGGTGGAGGAGTATTCCGTGCAGTGCCGCGCGGGTGGCGAGGGCGAACCCGCCTTCACCTGCGGCTGCAAGGGTGGCCCGCTCAAGAACCGCAACTTCGAGGTGTCCGGGAAGTCGGTGGAGGCGCTGTGCGCACCATTCCTCGACTTCTGCACGGCGGACGAAGAGCCAGCCTTTCCGACGAGCGAAAGTTGCGAGCCGGCGTCCACGCAGAGCAACGGTGGGCAGGGCTGCTTCGTCACGCAAGACTGCGAGAGCGAGCTGGCACTGGGTGCCGGTGCCTCGCTGGTCGAGCCGAGAAACCGTTACGTGGCCTGCGAAGGGCTCGGCGGCGGCAAATCGTACTGCGATTGTCAGGAAGGGATATGGACCATGAGCTTCGATGCGCCGATCAACGCCGCGCAGCCCTCGTCGTGCACGTCCCTGCTCGGCTCCTGCCAGCGCGGTTTAGCGGTGGAAGAGACCGGCTCGGCCGCCTGCCAGGTGCGCGCCCTGGACTTGCCGGACCCAGCGACTTGTTACGCCGATCTGACCTGCGACCGGGCCGTGCGTATCGGCGGTACGAACCTCGTGGGACACGGGATGGTGGCGCTCGGGTGCCAACGAGATCCAGCGAGCGGCTCGTGGTGGTGCTCGTGCGCCTCGAACTGGGATGCCACGCGGTTCGAGCTCGGCAGCGCTGCGGACGCGGTGAGCGCCTGCAACGACGCCGTCCCGCGCTGTGAAAGCGAGCTCCAGACGTTCATCGGCCTGTTCGATCGCTATCCCGAGCTGCCCGCGCGGCTGCCCGAGCCGTGAAGCTCGACGAACGCTACGGCTTCGGGATGTGCAGCGTTTTGCTGATCATCGCGCAGCCGTGGAGTACGAACAGCAATGCGAGCGGATGGAACGTACCGGCGGCTCCGCTCACCGCACCGAGCGGCAGCTCGGCCTGAAAACGGCCCGTCCCCGCGAGGATCGCGAACAGCGTCACGAGCAAGAGGCTCGTGGGGATCGGCATACCCTCGAAATAACGGACCTTGCCGCTCGGTCCAGCCAAAGTCGATGCGGTGACGTTGTAGCGGGCAAGCCGGCTGATGCCGCACGCCACGAAGAACATCAGGCAGACGCAATCCCACTCGCCGCGCAGGCCGGCGCTGTAGGCCATGGCCGCGGGCGCCACGCCGAACGACACGATGTCGGCGAGCGAATCGAGCTCCTGACCGAGGGGGGATTGTTCACCGCGGCTGCGGGCGACGCGGCCGTCGAGCACGTCCATCAAGAGCGCGGCGGGTAGCAGCGCGGTTCCCAGCCAGAACGACTCCATCCGCGCCTCGGTGCAATAGCGCATGAACGAGAGGATCGCGCCCATGCCCGCAAAGGCGTTGAGCAGGGTGAACAGATCCGCCACGCGGAAGTCGCGCAACATCGAGAAATGGCGGCCACGCTCGTTCACTCGAGACGATCAGTAGCGGGTTTCGAGAGCGCGGCCAAGTGAGTAGAAGCGCAGTGTGCGTGTTTACAGCCATCTAGTCAGTGTTCCAATACGCGCCGAGCTTGCGTGTTCCGAACAACGGGTGCGACGCAGTCCGTCGTCGAAGCGAACACCAGCCGCTCGCGTCTTGGAGAATCGGCTGATCGAGACGGCATCCCCCTTGCACGAGAACGGTGCGCTGCGTTTTCGCAGCGCTAACGCTTTCCCCAGAGGAAAAAGAACGATGTTTCATTCGACTACGACCCGGACGGTAACCGCGGCGCTGATCGCGCTCGGTTTTTTTGCGTGCAACCGTGAAGGCGACAAGGGCGAGGGAACCGGGCGCGGCCCGGGAGACGAAGCGGCGCACTCGCGCGCCACCGACGTGAGCGTCAACGACGGCTCGCGTCCCGTGGACGATTCGGCGGGACGCTCGCGCGACGCAGACCAGGTGCCCGGGCAATCCGAGGTGGTGACGAATCCAGGCAACGGCAGCGGCGGGGTCGGCTCCGGCGCCGCGGGCTCTGCTGCCGGCGGACGAACGCAGAACGGTAGCGGCGGCACCAGCGCGCGGCCGTGACCTAGAGCTCGCTCACTCCGGCTCGACGACGAAGAACGTCACCGTGCCGGGCCGAACGCGTGCGACGAATCGCGAAATCGTCGTGCCGTCTGCCGCGAGCCGGGCTTCGAAGCGCGGGAAGCCCGGCTCGAGGTTGACGAAGCCGCCGCCCCCCGAGTTCTGGGTGCGATCGGTGGCATCGCTCGGAAGCTTGAAATCGACGACGTAGTAGTCCCTGGTGTTGTCGAGCACGCCGTCGAGAGCTCGAAGGCTGACGCCCGGCGCCGGCTCACCCCCGCAGTCTCGGACCCAAAACAGCGCCTGACCGAGCCCTGCATCCACCGTCCTGCCGAGCGATGAAGCGTAGGTCGCGAGCGCGTCTGCCGATAGCAGGCGCAGCTCCGGGAGACTTCGCATCGCGCCGATCGGGTGGAGCAGCTCGACTACCGCGGGCAACATGCCCGGGCTCTCGAGCTCGATATAACCTCGAAACTCCGGCTCTACCGGCGGGAAGGACAGCACGCCGTCCACGCCTTCGACTTCGGCGACGGGGATGCACGGCTCACCCTCGCAGAAGCGCGCGCTCACCGATTCGACCAGGCGGTTCGTGGCGAGGTTCCGGACGGGAGCGGAGAACGCGATCGGTTCGGTCTGGATCAACGGCGCGCCCTCGCCGAGGCAGGCCCACTCCTCGGGGAGCGGCGGCAAATCCACGATCTCGAGCTCGGAGGCCCCCGAGACGTAGCCGCAGCCCGCGCCCGAGAGCCCGAAGCCGAGCAGAAGCCAGCGCCTCACAGCGTTCCCTTCCAGGTGACGAGGCCGCTCTTTGGGCCAGGTACCAACACCAGGCTCGACTGGGACGCTTGGGCGGGCGGCGACTTCGGGGTTTGAAAGAGCCAGCTCGCAAGTGTGACGAGAGCGCCGGCGCCGGCCATGGCCCAGCCGAGGTTCGACACGTGCCCGGCTCGGATCGCAGCTTCGCGGTCGGGGCGCGCCTCGGGTTGGCAGCGATCGCCATCGCAGTACTCTCGCGCGTCGTCGACGCGATCGAGGGCAACGAGCCCTGCGACGGTGCCGACGGTGAGCCCGGCGCCGACCATGCCGAGCCCGCCCCAGGTGACCCAGCTGGGCGAGCGCGCGGGCGTGTATTCCTTGGTTCGCGGAGGCAACGGTGCTCGCGCTCGCGTCGGAGCTCCCGAGGAAATCGGGCTGGGTGCTGCTCTTTTCGGCAACGGCTTCAACTCCACGCGCAGCGATTCTCGCCCGCGGCGAGCCAGGGCGACGCTGAGCTCCAGCGGTTCAAAGCCGGGCGCCGAAACCTCGACGCGGTGAGGGTTGGGATTGAGCGGGTAGGGAACCTTCAAGGCTTGCGGACAGGACATGCCGTCGATGCGCAACGACGCGTGCGGAACCGCATCGGGCGGACCGAGCACCACGCGCAGCGTGGGGATTTCGTAGGTGAGATCGCGAACCAGCTGATCCGCTGCGACGCGCGCGATCGTGAAAGGCTTCGGTTCGTCGGCGGCTTGGGGCAGCTTCAGCACGTCGAGCGCCGCATCGCGACCCTCTACTAGCTTGCCGAGGCTCACGAGCGTCCGCGCGACCTCGATCCCCGTCGTCGGCACGTGCATGATGTCGTGGGCGGCGCGAAACAGCGCCAGAGCGGCGGCATAGTCTCGCTGCTCGACCCGTAGATCGCCCTGGTCCATGAGCTCGCGAGCAATCGCGCGCTCTTCTTCCGTCTGCGCCCGAATGGCCGGAGCCCAAAGCGTGCACAGCAGCAACCCGAGGACGATCTTGGTGGGCACGATTTAAGAACGCAGGTGAGTCGCGACCAGTCATAACCTGCCGCGAGGAAAAGCGGAGCGGTGCGACAGTCCGTCGCGGTCGTTCGTGCCTGGCCGCCTGGCCGATTGGTCCAGCTCGTTTCCGGCTCGAAACAGGTGGGTTTGCGTCGTTCGCGCTCTCGTTACACACCGTATCGAGTGGGTAGCGCCAGCGTCGACCGCAACGCGCCGAGCAACGCCGTGCTCGGGCAAAAGTACCGGCTCCGACGGCCGATCGGACGGGGTGCGTTCGGCAGCGTCTACGAGGCCGAGCACGCCGAGCTCGGCAGACGCTACGCGGTCAAGCTGCTCCAGGGCGCCGTCGACAGCGAGCGCGCGCGTCAGCGCTTCGCGCGCGAGGCCCGGCTGCTCGCGCGGCTCGAGCACGAGAACATCGTCAGCCTGATCGACGCGGGAGAGGATCCCGAGCTCGGGCAGTACC
>JALYWZ010000176.1 GCA_030852505.1 Myxococcota bacterium
CGCCGTCAACGCCGTTCACGACGGCAGCGACGAAACGGGCGACGGTCTGAGGACGCCGGAGTTTCGCCAGTTCCTCGGCGCCAAGGACGAAGTCCCCGGAGAGCTGCCCCCAGAGGACGAAGACTTCTTCGCTTGCCGCCTCGTCCCCGAGAAGCCGCTGCCCGAGCAGCTGGCCGACATCATCCTCGCCAAGAAGCTGCGCCGGGTGTCGGCGCAGATCGGCTTCACGCGCCTGAGCTCGCCCACTCCCAACCTCGACGGTGACTATGACGACGGCGTCGTGCTCGCAGCGCTCGGCCTCGCCGAGAACTGGCTGCCCGCCACCGAGACCCGCGGTGAAGGCGTGCTGCTTCGGTTTCGGGAGGACGCGGTGCGCGCCTGGGAAGAAAGCGACCCTGTGCAGCAGCGCGCTCAAGCCCTGCTGTCCGGATTTCAGCGCGAGTATGGCGCGGAGGCAGACCTCTCCAAGTTTCCCGGAGTTCGGTACTTCTTCCTGCACTCACTGTCGCACCTGTTGATGAACGCGATGTCGCTCGAATGCGGCTATTCAGCGGCGTCGCTCAGCGAGCGCATCTATTGCGCGCCCGCGACGGCGCCGACCCCGATGGCCGCGATCTTGATCATGACCGGTACCAGCGGGGCCGAGGGCACGCTCGGCGGCCTAGTCGAGCAGGGCCGCAACATCGTTCGCCACCTGCGCCGTGCGTTCGAAATGGGCGAGCTCTGCTCGAATGACCCGGTGTGCGCCGCCCACGTCCCCGGCGATCACGACCACAGCGAGCGCTTCCTCGAGGGCGCGGCGTGCCACGCCTGCCTCTACGTGGCGGAGCCGTGCTGCGAGCGCCACAACCGCTGGCTCGACCGGGCTCTGGTCGTGCCGACACTGGGCAATCCCGCGGAACTCGCCTTCTTCGGTTCTCGCCCGTGACCACCGCGGGCATGAGCGCGGGCCTGTCCGGGGTCTCGAACGACGACCTCGTTCGACTACTCGCGAGCATCGCCACCGGTCATCTCGTGCCACCCTTCGGTCTGGTTGCGCTCACTCACGCTGGCTACGGCCACCTGCGCGAGGCGCTCACCCCCTATGCAGCGCTGCCCCCGGCCGCGCTCTCCCTCGTGATCGAGGCCGTGCTCGCCGAACGTCGTAGTCGCACCCACTCCCGTCTCGACCTCGTCTGGTCCGGCACCGATCGCGGTCCGAGCCTCGCGCGGTACACCAAAGTCGTCGTCCCGGACCTCTTTTCGCGGGCAGCGCGCTTCGTGACTCTGGCCGGCTACAGCTTCGACCACGGCGAGCGCATGTTCGAGCCGCTGCACCGCACCATGCGCGAGCGCAACGTCGTCTCGCGGTTCTTCGTCGACATCCACCAGCTCCACGAGCGCCTCAAGCAAGCCCTCCGCAACGAGCGCCGCAAGTCACGCCTCGAACCCCTCGACCGAGCCCGGGCCGACAGCCCCCGCGCCTACGCCGAAGCCGTGCTCGACCTCTTCGTCGAACACTTCTGGCCATTCGAAGGCCCGCGCCCAGAAATCTACTACGACCCCCGCACCGCCGACGACCAGAGCTTCGCGAGCCTGCACGCCAAGTGCATCGTCGTAGACCACGAGCAGACCCTCATCACCTCGGCGAACTTCACCGACCGCGGCCAAACGCGGAACATCGAAGTCGGCGTGCTGATCCGAGACCCGCTGTTCGCGCAGTCGCTGGAGCAGCAGTGGTTCAATCTGGTGAGCGCGGGGGCGGTGGAGCGGTGGGGGCTGTAGGTGTTAGTGTGGTTTGTTTTACGGGTGATAAGGTGTCGAAGGAGCGTTGCTAATGCAGCAGAGGCCGGTGCAGCAGAGACACGAGTACGGCTGCGATGTTTCAGCATTCGCAGTTATTTGGGGCTTGAGGTGTGAAGTTGGCGCTTAATACAAACTCCGCCAAGGTCGGAGCCTGACGATGCGGCAGTACGACAAGGGGGCGTCGCTGATCGAAGCTATCCGCGCGCGCGCTCGTCAGGTCTTCAGATACCTGGTGGAGCTCCACCGCCATCGCACTCCCGTCGAACGCAGGCTCGACCAGCACTCCTGGCACCTTTGGCTGGATTCGTTGCCGGACCACCATACCGTCCAACTCCGAAGCGCACAGACTGCCGCAGACGACGCTGGCCGCACGGCTCCGGACGACGCAGCGCTCCTCCGCGTTGCACGCCCCAAGACGACCAAGCCACCGGCGCCACCGGCAGAGCTTCGGGAGTGGCTGGAGGCCGGCTGGGAAGACCCCCGAAAGAGGGCGCCGCAGCACCACGCATCGAGAAATCGTCAGGGGCCCTCTGGCGAGGCCCGTGTCGAGCGATTCGAGGAAAGCTCCGAGCGGCGTCAAGCCTTCGAAGCGTGGCGGAAGCTGCGGGAGCAGTGGGCGATCAACGAGCTCCCCGCCCGCGAGGCACTGAGGCTGTTCGAGCGCCTGTACGAGCTGCATGGGCACCTCG
Organism: Myxococcota bacterium; assembly: GCA_030852505.1. Classification (GTDB taxonomy): domain Bacteria; phylum Myxococcota_A; class Polyangia; order Polyangiales; family Polyangiaceae; genus PMG-095. The sequence continues at coordinate 2,475 of JALYWZ010000176.1, forward strand.
AACGAGAAAGCGAGCAGGAGCTGGTGCTCGGGGACGGCGTCTTGAGCTGGAAGCTCGGGGACAACGGTGTGTTTCATCCGGTGCTGCTCCAGGCTGTGCAACTCGTGTTCGATGCGGACGTCCCCGAGTTCCGTGTGCTCCCCAGCGATCGGCCCACCGCACTCCACGCCCAGCTGTTACAGGCACTTCCGGAGATCGATGCGCGCGTGCTCGGCGCCGTCCGGCAGGAGCTCGATACGCTTGAGGTCCAAGCGCTAGGGGGCGAGGAGACGTCGGGCTTTCTGCAGGCGCTCGCGGTGCGACTGTCGGCCAAGGGCCGGTTCTTCGAGGAGGGGCGCCCTCCGGTCGATTCTCCCGAACCGAGCGTGGGCCGGGCTCCGGTTCTCTTCGTGCGTTCACGGAATCACGGCCTCGCTGCAGCGCTCGAAGTCGCTGCGGAAAGCGTGGAGCAAGCGGACGAATTCCCGGCGGCCATAGCTCGCATCATCGGCATCGACGCGGGCGGTACGCGAGCGCAAGGAGGGGATGGGAACGCCGCTCCGTCAGGGACCGACACGGCCCACGACGTGTTCTTCAGCAAGCTGGCGAACAAGGAACAGTTTCGTATTGCCGAGCACCTGGAACGGCACTCCTGCGTCCTCGTCCAGGGACCTCCGGGCACCGGCAAGACGCACACCATCGCGAACCTGATCGGGCACCTGCTAGCACAGGGCCAGACCGTGCTCGTGACCGCCCACACGACCAAGGCGCTGCGCGTCGTGCGGGAAGGGGTCGTCGAACAGCTGCGGCCGCTTTGCGTTTCCGTCTTGGATAGCGATCTAGACAGCAGGAGCGAGCTCGAGGCAGCGGTCTCAGCCATCGTTCAACGGCTGTCGATGGCTAACGCGGAGCAGCTCGGCTGGGAGAAACACGCCCTCTTGCGACAAAGGGAATTGCTACGAACGCGCGTGCAACGTGCCGAGCGCGCTCTGGTCGAAGCGCGCTGGGCCGAGTTTCGCGAGGTGGAGTTCGACTCGGTCCGCCTGCAGCCCGCCGACGCGGCTCGTCGCGTGACCGAGGGAACCGAACGCCATCAGTGGATACCGGGGCCCATTGCGGCGGGCGCGCCGCTGCCGTTGAGCGTCGCCGAGTTCGGCGAGCTCTACGCGTCCAACGGCGTCTCGGCAGACGATGAAGCAGAGGCAGCCTCGCCACTTCCCCATACCGGCAGCCTACCCAGTTCTGAGGAATTTGGGCGCTGGTGCGACGAGCGTCGCCGTTTAGCCGATGAGCCGCGCGACACTCATGCCCACCGTTGGTCTGTGGCATCCGCCGCCGTCTCGGTCGAAGCATTGGAACAGGTCACGGAGCACTTGCTCGGAAGTAACGCGCTCATTGCTCAGACGGAGCTGTGGGTCCGCGTTCCAGCGCAGTACGCTCTGGCGGGTGACGCCAAGCTGCGACTCTGGTTCGAGCTGGCGGAACAGGTCACCCACCTTTACGACGTCGCCGTGGACGCTGCGTCGATCCTCTTCAATCACGGTCCCGCGTTGCCGGGAGAGCTCGACCCGGCCGAGGCCATGACGACCGTGGACGAGATCGCTCGACATCTCGAGGGGGGTGGCTCGCTTTCCGCCGGCAAATTGCTCTTCAACCCCAAGTGGGGACGGCTGATAAAGGTCGCGCAGATCAACGGAGCGCCTCCGAAGCGGGCCGAACACTTTCGAGCCCTGGGCAAGCTGTTGGAGATCCGGATGCAGCGGCAGGCATTCTGTGCCCGGTGGGATAATCAAATGGCGACTCTCGGAGCTCCGCGTTCCGCCGAGCTGGGAGCGGAGCCCGAGCAGACGGCTCGTCAGCACGTCGGCTTGATCCAGCAATCCATCGCTCACGCGGAGCGACTTCGCGACCATCTCGGGCAGCTACGCAATCTAGGCCTTGACTGGGAGGCGCTGGTTGCTGGACAGACGCCACTCCTCGGTCCATCTGGGGAACTAGACCGGCTGATCGATGCGGTGCAGGGACCGATCGCCGAGGCGTTGGTGGCGCGAGGCAACGCCCTGCGCTGGGCGGCCAACGAAGCGCGGCTGAAAGATCTCATCCAACGACTGGAGGCGCACCGGCATCACAATGGAGGTAGGCAGCCCACGGTCCAAAGATTGCTGGAAGCCGTTCAGCTCGGAGACGCAAAGGCCTACGCGCTAGCGCACGCCAAGCTCGGCAGCCTCGCTCAAGCTGGTGAATTGCTCCGACGGCGTGGCGCCCTGCTCGCGAAGCTCGAGCTATCCGCGTCGACATGGGCCGACCAAGTTCGAAAGCGCGCGGGGATCCACGGGCTCGAGTTCCCGCCGGCCGATATTCCCGGAGCCTGGTTGTGGTGCCAGCTTCGCGACGAGTTGGCGCGCCGTTCGGAGATCTCCGTTCACGAAGCGCAAGCGGAGCTCGCACGAGCGCAACAAGATCTCCGAGAAGTCACGGCGCGCTTCATCGATAGCGCAGCCTGGGAGAGCCAGGCCCGCCGTACCTCCCTCTCTCACCAGCAGGCGCTGGTCGGATGGCTGGACACCATCCGGAAGATCGGCAAGGGCACGGGAAAAAGCGCCCCCAAGCTTCGGCGCGAAGCTGCTCGCTTGATGCAACAGGCGGCGGGCGCGGTGCCCGTGTGGGTGATGCCGTTGTCGCGGGTAGTCCAGAACTTCGACGCACGCTCGGCTCAGTTCGATGTCGTCATCGTCGATGAAGCCAGCCAGATGGACGTCCTCGGCCTTCTCGTGTTTCAGATGGCAAAAAAGGTGGTCGTCGTTGGTGACCACGAGCAGGTCAGCCCGGCTGCCGTGGGCGAAGATCAGACCGCGGTCGCCCGCCTTATTCTGGAACATCTGCCTGGCATTCCGAACGCCCACCTCTACGACGGTAAGCAGTCCGTCTACGATCTGGCGCGCCAATCGTTCGGCGGCGTGATCCGGCTGGTGGAACACTTTCGCTGTGTTCCGGACATCATCAACTTCAGCAACTGGCTCTCGTACGAGGGCGAGATCCGGCCCTTGCGCGAACCGGGCGACAGCCGATTGCTTCCCCAGGTGGTTGCCTTCCACGTTCCGAATGCTTTCGCAGAGAGCAAGGTCAATCGGGCCGAAGCAGAGGTTGTCGCCTCGCTGCTCATCGCGGCCGGGGAACAGCCGGAGTACTCAGGGAAGACGTTCGGCGTGGTTTCGCTGGTCGGCGAAGAGCAGGCCAAGGCGATCGACAAGATCCTTCGCGAGCGGATGTCACCGAAGGATCACGAGCAGCGGCGCGTGGTCTGCGGTAACGCGGCCCAATTCCAGGGCGACGAACGCGACGTGATGTGGATATCCATGGTCGACGCGCCTGCCGGAGGTCCGCTGCCGCTCCGCACAGGGGACTCGTACAAGCAGCGCTTCAACGTGGCTGCCAGTCGAGCGAAAGATCAGATGTGGGTGGTCCATTCGGTGGATCCGATGCGGGACTTGAAGGCAGGCGATCTGCGCCGGCGCCTGATTGAGCACGCGCGACAACCGACGGACGTGACCGCGCAGGTTGAACGCGGCGAGGCTCGAGCCGAGTCCGAGTTCGAACGGCAGGTGCTCCGCCGCCTGATCGGTGCGGGCTACGAGGTGCGCACCCAGTGGCAAGTGGGCAGTTACCGCATCGACATGGTCGTGGTCGGCGGCGGAAAGCGCTCGCCGTGGAGTGCGATGGCGACCGTTACCACCCCATCGAGAAGATCGAGGACGACCTCGCCCGGCAGGCGACGCTCGAGCGCCTCGGTTGGCGCTTCGTCCGCATCCGCGGAACGGAGTTCTTCCGAAACCCCGACCGCGCCATGTCTCGGGTTTTCAGCGAAATCGAGGCTCTCGGGATCCCGCAGCGTTCCGCGCAGGAGCCGCCGGGCGATGCGGAAACGAGTGAGATTCGGGAGCGAGTTGTCCGTCGGGCTGCTGAGCTCCGAGCGTTCTGGGGCCGGGCGGCGGTCGTCGGGACATGAGAAGGTAGAAGAGGGAGGTCGAAGGAGCCCGGCTTGTCGGGAATCGGCGCGTATCCCGGGGCCGAGGCATTCGCCGCGAGGCCGGGGTGGATGGCCCCATCGAGTCGGGCATAATAGGCGGAATGGCCTCACCTTCGTCCGTTCCGGCTCCGTCGCCCATCCCGAGCGCGCCGTTCGACGACCTAGATCTCGATCGCGAGCAGGACGACGACGAATGGGAGCGGCGAGTGATGGGCCTCGCGGCCGCTCGTATTGCTGCGGCTCGCGAGCGCTTTGAGCAAATGGGCATCATCGATAGCGGCGGCAAGCTCGTTTCCTCGGAGCTGCCCGCAGACATGTTGCCCGGCGCCGAATCAACGCTCGAGACGGGCTGAGCGAAGCATGGCGCGCCCGCGCATGCTGGTCATCGTGGGACCCCCCGGGAGTGGCAAGACAACCTACTTTCCGGTGACGGCCTTCGGTGTGGATTCTTTCAACATCGACGACCGTTGTGCCCAGATCCAGGGAAGCTACCGTGCCATCTCCCGACAGGTCCGTCGTGCTGTTGCGGCTGAATGCGAGAAGTTCGTGGCACATCGAGAGTCGCCGCTCGTTCGCAGTAGAGACGACGCTTCGAACGCGAGCCGCGATGCAGCAAGCCGCTCTGGCTCGCGCGCAGGGCTTTGCCACCCAGATGCGATTCATCGCCACGGAGTCGGTGGATGAGAACGTCGCGCGCGTGCTCCAGCGTTCGCAGGGCGGCGGTCATGGGGCATCGGAGCGCGACATCCGGGCGATCCACGAAGCCAGCATCGCAAACCTCGGTGTGGCACTCGACGTGTTCGATGCGGTGCGCGTCTACGACTCCACGGTGCGTTGGCTGTGCCGCGACTGGTTGCCGTCTCGCGCGGCGGCCGCGTCGAACTCTTCGGGAGTGGCCCTGCTTGGCTCGAACATGCCCTGTCTTCGCGTGCGCCATGACGTTCGCGACGTTGCTGACTATCGACGTCAACTATTCTTGACGGTGAACGATCGGTCACGGCGGTGCAATGGGCGCGCCCGACGAGCGTTCGTGCGCCGGTGAAATGTCGATTGCCGCCAGCTTCGCCACTCGCGCCCAGTCGCTCTCTGGGATCCGCTCCTGAAGGTACCGAACGAGATCTTCCTGGCGCGCCTGTCCGAACGCCATGCGGTAAAGCGTCAGGGACTTGAGCAGGGCGTGTAGACGGAGCGAGTCGGTGCTGAGCTCGTGGGCGAGGACGTGGCGTTCGATCTGGGCGCCGTCGGGGATGGTGTAGACCCAGTAGGGGATGATGTCGTTTTCGCCCGGTGGGCGCGCCTGGACGGCGGCGTCGAACATGGCTTGCCAGGCGTCGATGGCTCCGGAGGCGAGGGCTTCGGAGAAGTGGGCGCGCGCGACGTTCTTGCGGACGGCGTGGCCTTTGAAGCGGTGGACGCGGCCTTCGCGCTGTTCGAGGTCGACGGGGTTCGAGGGCAGGTTCCAGTGCACGACGGCGTGGCAATAGGTGTGGAAGTCGAGGCCTTCTTGGCCAACGGAGGTGGTGGCGACGATGAAGGGCCAGAAGGGGGAGTTGAAGGCTTTGCGCACGGAGTCGCCGCGGGTCTGGAGCTCGCCGTCTTCGTCGCGCTCGTCGCCGAAACGGAGAGCGAAGTGGCAGCGCATGCGGCGTGGCTTGGGGCGTAGGGTGCGGCCGGCCTCGCTGAGGCCCAGATCTTCGACGGCGATGTTCGCGGTGCGCAGGGAGAGAGCGGTGGCGACCTCGACGGCAATTTCGTGGACTCGCTCGGCGGCGTCGCCGCTCGTGAGGCCGAGGTGGTCGCG
>JALYWZ010000777.1 GCA_030852505.1 Myxococcota bacterium
GTAACCGAGCCGACGCCAGCCGTCCGCGGCAAAGAAGGCGTCGAGCGCGCGTCCAAAAGCGACCTCGCGCCCCACCAGTTCGCGCGAAAGCTCGCGCAGCTGACGATCGACGGCCTCCGGTTGCTCAGGCCAGAACAACGGTTCGACGTGGGGACGTGGCTCGGGGCTGCGACGGAAGTGCGACTCGCAGCGCTCTTCCGCTTCGCCCCGCATGCGCGCGAGCTCGCGCTCCCAGGCGCGCTGAGGGGCCGTGGCCTCGTCGTCGGGCAGCTCGATCGCGTTGCTCGGCAGCTCGCTACACAACGTGCTGGTCGACTCCGCGACCAGGCCGAGCACGAAGTCAGCGTTCGTCCGCTCCCCCAGGTGCCGGCCGAGCAGCTTTGCTTGCTCGAAGCACCAGGCGTCCTCGCGCGGCACGGTGAGTGTCAAAGTGCGCAGCTCGGCTTCGGCTTCGGCTTCGAGCGGCTCACCTGCTTCGGCCCCCCGCTTCTCGAGCACGAGCGCCTTCATCTCCCGCACGGTCCGGCGCGACGCCTCGGCGCGCCAGAATTCTGCGTCGTCAGGAGACGCGACGGTCGCCAGCACGGCCGCCATGCTCCAGCTGAGGGAGCCAGAAATCAGCGCGTCCGCAATCGCCGGCAGACTCGCGAGCCGCCGCGCCAGGCTGCGCGCCTTCTGGGTCCAACTCGCCGAGCGCTCGCAGCGCTCGAGCGCGTACGCCTCGATCGACGAGAAGCCGAGCGCGTGGTGTCCGCCACTCTGCTCGAGCAAGTCGAGACCGCGCCCCATCTCGAACCGCAATCGCCCCGCCTCGCCAGCGCGACGCGCGAGCTCTGTGTCGAGTGCCTGCAGGCCTTCAACGGAACAGCGCGGTGCACCCGGACGCTCGGGTCGTCGCCGGACGCGACCAACGAGCGAGCCCTGAGAATGCGCAGGCGCGAGCAACTGCGTGAGCATGATTCATCTCCTATACACCCACGATTTCGGGCTCTCGGAGCGACGCTTGGCGGGGCGATCGGCGCTGCGAACGCGTCGTGAGTCGATTTCTCGCCGAAACGCCGACGGTGCGTGACGGCGGCGCCGCAATTGGCAATTGCGCACGAGTCAGCGCTCAGAAGCAACGGCCCGCCGAAAAAACTGTCAACGAAAAAAAGGGTTCAGACCGGGGTGAATGCACCTGGCGTCACAGGAGATCCCGCTACCGACCGCGCAGCGAACTGGAACACGCGTTTTCGCTGAACGCAGACGTCCCCGGTCTATCGCCAACTGTTGGGCGGTTTTCCATCCACCATCGGGTGCCGATCACGTGTCGGGACTTCAAGTCTTGCATCGATACCTACGACGTCCGCGTCGAGCGTTTGGAGTGAATACTGTCGACCCACCCGGTGCCCCCTCGGCGCCCCCTGGCGCCCCCCAAAAAAATTCCCTCTGATCTTCCCATCTTCCCGCCTTCCTGTTGCCCCCGCCCCCGCGCCTTCACAGGGGCGCTGGTTCGCCGATCAAGTCGATCTTTTCCCATCTGCGCGATCGGAAGCGCCACACGAGCGTGAGCGCGAGCAGGGCGATGTAGGCGATGAGGGAGATCATCACGGTGATGATGCCGCCGTCGAAGACGAAGACGGCCAGCCAGGCGGCGGGGGAGAAGACGAACCAGGCGAGGACGATGCGGGCGAGCATGGTCCAGGTCGTGTCGCCGGCGGCGCGCAGCGCTTCGCTCAGGGTGAGGCCCATGGCGTCGAAGAGCTGCCAGATGGTCGACATCATGAGCATGGTGGTGCCGGCTGCGAGCAACGCGCTGGAGGTGCCGCCTGCGGGGACGAACAGGCGGATCCAGACGCCGGGCATCACCAGGTACATCAGGCCCACCGACATCATCCAGCTCACGTTGGTGATCAGGGTGAGCCTCACGATCGAGCCGACTCTGGCTTTGTCTCTCGCGCCGATGGCTTCGCCCACCAGGATGGCTCCTGCGGAAGCGGCACCGAACGCGGGCATGAAGGAGATCGAGTTCAGCTGCATCACGACGTTGAACGCGGCCAGGACCGAAGTGCCGAGGTGGCCGATCACGACGTTGATGTAGAGAATGAACGCCGAGAATTCGAGGAACCAGTTGATGCCGTTCGGGATGCCGAAGCGGAGCACGCGCCAGAACTCCGGGCTCTTGAACTCGAAGCGGGAGGGCGGCAAATCGTGGCCGTGGCCGCGGACGAAGGCGTAGCCGATCACAGCAAAGCCGAGCCAGCTTGCCGCCACGCTCGCCCAGGCCGCGCCCGCGACGCCGTAGCCGGGCAACCCGAAGCGCGGCTCGATCAGGGCATAGGAGCCGATCGCGTTGGCGACCATCGCAAAGATGCCGGCGATCATCGCCTGTCGCGTGTTGCCGAGCCCGCCGTACCAGTTGCCGAGCGCCTCCATGCCGACCGCCGCCGTGACCGACAACAAGCGGATCGACACGTACTCCGTCATCAGCTCGCGAACCTCCGTCGAGTACTCGAGCTTTCCGAGCAGCACGGGGACGAGCGGCGTGAGGGCCGCCGCAACCAGGCCCGAGAGCACCGCGAGCAACAGCCCGTAGACGGCATAGCGGCGCGCCGCGCCGAGATCTCCCCGGCCGCGGAGCTGCGCCGTGAAGCTCTGAACGATGAACACCGTGCCCATCGGCAGGATGATCGCGGAGAGCACGTTGAGCGAGCCGGTGGTGACTGCGGCCAGCGCGTTCTCGCCGAGCGGCGCCGTGAGCAGCGCGTCCGTGAAGCCGATCACCGCCTGGGTGGCTCGCGCCAGGATGATCGGCCAGGCGAGATTCAGCAGCGTCCCGACGCTGACCTTGGCATTGGCAGGTGCGGATTGGTCCAAGAGGGGCGCGCAGTATGATCCGCAGGGGGTCGGATGTCAGGCGTAGCCCCCAGATTGTCGGTACAAGTGCGACCGGAGATTCGCGAAAGCTGACAGTCGGTAGACAGGTGATGAGTCCTTGCTTGTAAACTCGCATCCGTGACGAAGCGGCGTGTGCGGATTGCGGGCGGTCTTTCGTTGATGGCGGCACTGTCTTTCGCGCTGTTCTCCTGTAGCGACGACGACGGAGACGACGGCGGGAGCAATACCGGTGGTGCGGCGGCGGGGGGCTCGGAGACGGGCGGCCGCGCGAGCAGCGG
>JALYWZ010000177.1 GCA_030852505.1 Myxococcota bacterium
GGTCGAGACGCCGCCGACCGGAGCCCCTCCGCGGCCGGCCGCTGGCGACGCCGCACCACCGGACCCGCCCCCGTCGTCGCGACCTTCGCCGATCTCCGGGTCTTTCCGCACGAGGCACCGAGCAGCAGGGCCGCCAGCAACGTGGCCGAGACCAGCCGATGAAGCCGCATCGACCGCTCATCCCTGACGCGCCACCGCCCTTCGTCGATGTTTTCTGCGCACTGCCGTTTCATGGGCGAGGTCATCCCGGTGGAAAGCCAGCGATCTAGAAACCGCTGGGGCGCAGCTACCGCGCCGCCCCACCGGCTCTCTACTCCGCTCATCCCGCGAGGCCCCCCGCCGAGATCTCGAAAAATGCCTGGGGCTATTCGTCGTCGCGGCGCGGGCGGCGGTTACATTCGAGGACTTTTTTGCGGATCCGCACCGCGTCGGGGGTGATCTCGGCGAGCTCGTCGCGGTCGATGAACTCGAGCGCGGTGTCGATCGTCAGCACGCGCGGGGGCGACAGGACCACGTTCTCGTCGCGGCCGGCGGCGCGGATGTTGGTGAGCTTCTTTTCGCGCGTGACGTTCACGTCGAGGTCGTTCGGGCGGTTGTGCTCACCGCAGATCATGCCCTCGTAGACCTTCACGCCGGGACCAATCAGCAACACGCCGCGCGGCTGCAGGTGGAACAGCGCGTACGGCGTGGCTTCGCCCGCGCGATCGGCGACGAGCGCGCCGTTCGGGCGCCGCAACATCGGGCCGGCGTAGGGCTCCCAGCCGTCGAACAGCGAGTTCAAAAGACCCGTGCCGCGGGTCTCGGTGAGGAACGCCGAGCGGAAGCCGATGAGTCCGCGGGACGGCACGCGGAACTCGACGCGGGTGCGGCCGAAGCCCAGGTTCGTGAGCTTGGTCATCTGCCCGCGGCGCTCGCCGAGGCGCTGCGTGATGGCGCCGATGTACTGGTCCGGGATGTCGACGATCACGAGCTCGACCGGCTCGCAGCGCTCGCCGTTCACTTCACGCACCACCACCTCGGGCATGCCGAGCGCGAACTCGTAGCCCTCGCGGCGCATGGTCTCGGCCAGGATCGCCAGCATCAGCTCGCCGCGGCCATAGACCATGAAGGAATCCGGCTCCTCCGTGTCCTCGACGCGCAGCGCGAGGTTCTTGCGAGCCTCCTTGTACAGGCGATCGCGCACGTGGCGCGACGTGACCCAGCGCCCGACCTTGCCCGCGAACGGCGAAGAGTTGACGAGGAAGCGCACCTTGATCGTCGGTTCTTCGACCTGGATCCGCGGCAGGGCCTCCGGCGCTTCGACGGCCGCGATCGTGTCGCCGATCTCGACGTCTTCGAAGCCGGCGATGGCCACGATGTCGCCCGCGATCGCCTCCTCCACCTTGACGCGCTTCGTGCCTTCCCAGGCGTAGACCGCGCTCACGCGCTGGCTCACCGTCTTCTTCACGCCGATGCAGGAGATGTTGTCGCCCACGCGCAGCTTGCCGCGCTGCACGCGCCCGAGCGCGAGCCGGCCGACGTACTCGTCGTGCTCGATGTTGTAGACGAGCATTTGCAACGGGCCGTCGGCCACGTTCTTCGGCGCGCCGACGCGCGTCACGATCGTGCGCATCAGCGGCATCAGGCTGGTGCCCGGCTCGGCCAGGGACAGCGAGGCTACGCCCAGCTTGCCGATCGCGTACAGCGTCGGAAAATCGGCCTGCGCGTCGTTCGCGCCGAGCTCGCAGAACAGGTCGAAAACCTCGCTCAACACGTCGTCCGCGCGCGCGTCCTGGCGATCGATCTTGTTGATCACCACGACGATCGGCAGATCCAGCTCGAGCGCTTTCGAGAGCACGAAGCGCGTCTGGGGCAGCGGGCCTTCGGCGGCGTCGACCAGCAGCAGCACGCCGTCCGCCATCTTCAGCGTGCGCTCGACCTCGCCGCCGAAGTCGGCGTGCCCCGGCGTATCGATGATGTTGATCTTGATCCCCTCGAACACGACGCTGCAGTGCTTGGCGAGGATGGTGATGCCGCGTTCGCGCTCGAGATCGTTCGAGTCCATCACGCGGTCGACGACCGCTTCGTTTTCGCGGAAGACGCCGTTCTGGCGCAGCATCGCGTCGACGAGGGTGGTCTTGCCGTGATCGACGTGGGCGATGATCGCGATGTTGCGCAGCTGCTGGGTGGTCGGGCTCATTGGGCGCGCGAAGTGTGTGCTGAGCGCGCGGATCCGCAAGCTGCGCCGGTGGAAACCCGCGAGAAATCCGGCTTGTGCGGCGATCTTCGGGGTTTTCCGGGCCTGTCGTCGGCTGCCCGCTGCCGCCGCGTCACGCGGTCGCTACGCTACGAACGGAATATACGACGGCCGAGCCCCGACCGCGGTTCGAGCACGAATGGGCCGCTCCGCGCGAAACGACCGCGACGTCCCCGCTCTTCAGGATCGCGCGCTCGTCGCCGCTCACCACCTCGACCTCGCCGCGTTCGCAGGCGAGGTAGCAGAGGTCGAGGCTGCGGCCGAGGCCGCGGCTGTGTTCGGCGCGGACCGCTAGCTCGATCCGCTCGAAGGCGATCGCAGAGGTGGCGCCGCTCGGGAGCAGCCGCCGCACCAGCGCGCCCGCTTGCTCGGAGCTCTCGAGCTCGGCTGCGCGACTCAGCGAAAGGCTGGCGTTCGGCGCCTGCACCAGCTCTTCCATCGCAACCCCCAGGGTTTGCGCGACCCGCGCCAGCACCGACAGCGTGGGGTTGGCGGAGCCCGATTCGAGGTGGGCGAGCGTCGGCCTCGGCACTCCGGACCGTTCGCCGAGCTCCTGCTGCGTCATCGCTCGGGCCTCCCGCAGCCTCCGGAGGTTGTGGGCCAGGTTTGCTGACAAACGGTCCAACATGTCGGTAAGATAACAGGCAACTCGCCGTCGCTGGTGGACGAAGCGAGGGACATGCTCCGCTTCTTCCCAGTCTGGCTCGGCGTGTTGCTGCTGGGCTCGGCGTGCGCCTCGCCGCTCTCGCAGGCGATCTCGGACTACGAGGCCGGGCGCACCACGGAATCCTTGCGGGAGCTCAGGGCCTGGTCGGCTCGAGCGAAAATGGCGGCCCCGCCCGATGCCGCCCGTTACGCGCTCTACCGCGGGCTCTCCCACCTCACGCTCGGCGACGCGCGCGCCGCCCAGAGCTACCTGCTCCCGCTCAAGCACCACCTCTTGCGCGAGCCCCGGCTCTTGTCGAGCGAAGATCGAGCCCGGCTCGTCACGGCGCTCGCGAGCATGGGCCACTATCCCGGAGACTGAGCCCGGGGACTAACGCCGGCCCGCCAGGCGATCGAGCGTGACCGTCTCGTCCCAGGCATTTTCCAGGCCCTCGTAGTGGACTTTGAGGCGATCGCGCGCGACGACCTCGAGCACCACCGCGGGGTAAACCGAGTTGCGCCAGCGCACCTTCACGCGATCGCCGACCTTGTACGGGTTGACGACAGCCGCTCCGGCGTCGGGTGTCTCGGAGCTGCCGACCGCGCGCGCGACCTTCGCTGGGGGAGGCGGCATGGCGACCAGCCCCTCCACGCGCCCCTTGATCCGATCCACGCTCACCTCTTCGTCGAAGCGTGAGTCGTAGCCGTCGAAATGCACGACGACGCGGGCCTCACCGACGCGCTCGACGACGTAAGCCGGGTGGAACTGGCCGCTGCCCGCCTCCCACTCGACGAGCACGTGCTCACCGATCCGGTAGCGCCGGTTGCAGGCAACGAGCGCGAGCAAGAGCCCCGACAGGGCCAACCAGTGTCGCGCGCGGTTCACGACGGCGGTGGCGAAGAGGGCCGTGAGGTCGTGGTCTTGGGGCGAAACCCCGCGCGGAGCAGGGTCGGATCCGCCTCGGCGAAGCGCCGCCCGAGCTCCTTGCGGGTCGAGGTGTAGGCGCGCTCGAGCAGGCGCCTTCGCGCGTCGAAGCTCGAGGCGTTGTAGAGGAACAGCACGCCGTCTTCCGGCTCCGGCTCGATGCGGAGCAGCGACAGCGTCGGGTGCTCGGCCTTCAGGCGCTGGCAAGTGTCATCGACCATGCGCTGGCTGCCGATGCGGACTGCCTGATTCAGCACCCACATGTTGCCCTTGTCGCGCAAGCTGTCGCGGTGGCCGTGGCCGGTCGGCACCGACGCAGCAGAGATCGGCGTCATCGAGTTCACGACGACGATCGCCGTGGCGCCCTCCCGCACCGCGACTTCCATCGGTGACAGCGAGCCGGCCCCGGGGTTGATGTAGTGGCGGTCGCCGATTTTCACGGGGGAGAAGAACGGCGGAACCGCCATCGATGCGATGCAGGCGCGGGCCAGCGGCACGCCCTCGTAGCCCTCGACGCCGAAGCAAACCGGCGCCCCGGTGTCGAGGTCGTGCGACAGCACGCGCAGCGGCTTGGGCATGGCCGCGAACGTCTTCGGCACACCGCGGCGCTCGAAGAACTCCTCGAGGAAACGCTCGTAACCCTCGAGGGTGAACCAGCCCGCGGGCAGCGAGTCGTACAGGCGATCGAGCTCTTGCCAGAGTGTGGCCGGCACGGCCTTGGCCTCGCGCGACAGCGCCGAGCCGGCGGCGTGACCGAGCGCCGAGAGCGCCGACATCAACGTGCGCCGCCACTCGCCGAGATCGATGCGCAACAGGTGCTTACGCTCGATGCCGAAGTAGACGTCCGCGGGATCGAGGAAGGCTCGGTACAGGCGCTGCACCGGCAGCCCCGCCGCGAGCGTGGCCGACAAGCTCGCCCCGACCGAGTTGCCCACGTACAGGTCGAACGAGTTGGCGTCGAAGCCCTCGACGGCGTCCTCGATCGCCGCGAGCGCGCCGACCTGATACAGCGCGCCCATCGCGCCGCCACCCGGCAAGCACAGAGCGATCTTGGGAGGGCTCACGCGCCGGGGAGCTCCTGGTTCTTGCGGCGAACCAAGGTCACGAGCAGCGCGGCGGTCGTGGCAGAGGAGAGCAATGCGAGGATCATCGTGGACGGCGAGCTCGTGTGCGACTCGGACGCGAGCCACACGGAGAACAGCGTCGTGGCATTGAACGCCGCGTGGAGCAAGTAGCCGGGTAGGATACTTTCGCTCTTTCGCCGCAGCAGCGCGAGAGCCAGCGCCACCACCAGCAAGGACGGCCAGAGCCGCGGCTCGAAGTGGCTCAGCGTGAACAGGATCGAGGTCGTCCACGCCACTTGCGCGAAGCCGTAGCCGCGCTCGAGCCGCCCGTGGAGCGCGCCGCGGAAGAACAGCTCCTCGGCCGCGGGCGAGAGCACGCACACGAACGCGAACAGCGCCGCTCTGTCCACGAAGCCTGCGCCTTGCAAGCGCGAAAGTCGCTGCTCGAGCACGCCTTCCGGCGTCGGCAGCACGGTTTCGACGAGCGACTGGATGACCTCGGTGAGGCCGTGCAGCGAGACACCGAGCGCAGCGCCAACCCCGAGCAGCCAGAGCGGCGCCCGCGTCAGGCCGAGCTCTCCGAGCGGGCGCGGCGAGGGGCGCTCGAGCACCAGATAGCTCGCGCCCGCATACAGCACGACCTCCACCGCGCCGCCGACCGCGACGTGCGCGAAGCGCGCCGAGATCGACTGCAGCAAGGTGATCACCGCGACCAGAGCCGCCGTCAGCGAGAGCGTCCAGAAGACGGCGTCGAACCAGCTGAAGCTCGGGCGGCTCATGGCCGTGCGGCGCGCGTCAGTGGCCGCGCAGGTGCGGTAGCACTCCGCGCTTGGTGACGGTGTCGGCCGCGAACTCCGAGCGCGTCTCGGGATAGTCGGTCGTGAAATGCAGACCGCGGCTCTCGCGCCGGCTCGCCGCCGAGGCGATGATCAACTCCGCGACGGTGGCGATGTTGCGGAGCTCGAGCAGATCGCGCGTGACCAGGTGCTTCCAGTAATACTCGCGGATCTCCTGCTCGAGCAGGGCCACGCGGCGAGCCGCTCGGCGCAAGCGCGCGTCGCTGCGCACGATCCCGACGTAGTTCCACATCGTGTGCCGGAGCTCGTCCCAGTTGTGCGAGACCACGACCGCCTCGTCGCTCGGCACCGCCGATCCGGTCTGCCAATCGGCGACGCTCGGCAGCGGCTGGCGGCGGATCTCCTCCGCCTGTTGCCCGAGCTTCAGCGCGGCGCGCCTGCCGAAGACCAGCCCCTCGAGCAGCGAGTTCGAGGCCAGGCGGTTCGCGCCGTGAAGACCCGTGCAGGCCACCTCGCCGATCGCCCACAGGCCCGGCAGCGTGGTCCGGCCATGCAGATCCGTGGTCACGCCGCCGCACATGTAATGCGCCGCCGGCACGACGGGGATGCCCTGCACCGCCGCGTCGATCCCGTAGCGCAGACACTCCGCGTAGATGTTGGGGAAGCGCGCGCGCACCGAGTCCGGGTTTCGGTGCGTGATGTCGAGCAGCACGTGCTCCGAGCCCGTTCGCTTCATCTCGAAGTCGATGGCGCGGGCCACGACGTCGCGCGGCGCGAGATCGGCCATCGGGTGATGGCGCTTCATGAACGCCTCGCCGTCCGGCAAGCGCAGCACGGCCCCTTCACCCCGCAGCGCCTCGCTCACCAAGAAGCTCTTGGCCTTGGGCTCGTACAAGACCGTGGGGTGGAACTGGTAAAACTCCATGTTCGCGACCTCCGCCCCCGCGCGGTAGGCCATGGCCACGCCGTCCCCGGTCGCGACGTCCGGATTGGACGTGTAGAGGTAGACCTTGCCGGCGCCGCCCGTGGCGAGCACGGTGGCGCGGGCGAGCAGCGTCTCGATCCGCCCGTTTCTCTCGTCGAGCACGTAGGCACCGCAGCAGCGATCCGGCCCGCCGAAGTTCGAGAGCGTGATCAGGTCCACGCCCATGTGCCACTCGAGCACCTCGATGTTCGGAGACTCCCGCACGGCTTCCCAGAGCGTGCGTTGGATCTCGCGGCCGGTGATGTCACCGGCATGCACGATGCGACGCTCGCTATGGCCACCTTCGCGACCCAGATCGAAGTTGCCCGAGCCGGCCTCGTGCTCGGAAAACTGCGCACCGAGCTGGCTCAAGAACCGGATCGCCTCCGGTGCTTCGCGCACGCACAGGTCGACGGTGACTTCGTGACACAGCCCCGCGCCCGCCACTCGCGTGTCCTCGGCGTGCTTGTCGAAGGAGTCGTCGGGCGACAGCACGGCGGCCACGCCCCCTTGCGCCCAACTGGTCGCGCTATCGATTGCGGCGCGCTTGGTGAGCAGCACCACCTGGCCGTGAGTCGCAGCCTGCAGCGCAAACGACAGACCGGCG
Source organism: Myxococcota bacterium (assembly GCA_030852505.1). Taxonomy (GTDB): domain Bacteria; phylum Myxococcota_A; class Polyangia; order Polyangiales; family Polyangiaceae; genus PMG-095. The sequence continues at coordinate 7,239 of JALYWZ010000177.1, forward strand.
ACGCCGCTGCCGAGCACGAGAAAATCGGTTCGCATCACCATGCGGGTGCGCGCATCTCATACCACCAGTCCGAGCCGCCGCCGCGTGGGCGGATCGGCCAATTGGCCGACGCGGCCGCTGGCCGGCGCTCCCGGAACCGGGCGGACCGCCCCAGATCGGGTAGAGTGCCCGAAAGCTCAGCGAACGAAGGTTCGAAGGAGGGTCGATTTGAAGGTCCTGGTTGCACTCAAGCGCGTCGCCGATCCGGACAACGCCAACAAGATCAAGATCCCGCCAGCGGGTGACACGATCGACACCGCAGGGCTCGAATGGAAGATGAATCCATTCGACGAATACGCGCTCGAAGCCGCCCTGCGTCTGACCGAGAACGGCAAGGCGCCGAAATCGCGGATCGGCGAGGTCGTGGTCGTGACGCTCGCCCCGAAAGAAGCGGAGACCACGCTGCGCGCGGCACTCGCCACGGGCGCCGACCGCGCGATCCGCATCGACGCGAGCGACGACAAGCTCGACGGACGCCTGGTGGCCCTCGCGCTGAAGAGCGTGGTCGACGCCGAGAAGCCCGACCTCGTGCTGATGGGTAAACAAGCGGTCGACGGCGACAGCAACCAGGTCGGCCAGCGCTTGGCCGAGCTGCTCGACTGGCCGATGGCGACCTTCGCCGCGACCATCCGCGAGGAGTCCGAGAAGAGCCTGCTCGTGGGACGCGAGGTCGACGGCGGCGTGCTCACGTTGCGGCTCGGGCTGCCCGCCGTGGTCACGGTCGATCTGCGCATCGTCGCGCCGAAGAGCGTGTACTCGCGCCACACCGAAGCCGGCTTCGTCTATGGGGACGGCGTGCGCTTCGCACCGCTGCCCGCAATCATGGCCGCCAAGAAGAAGCCCCTCGACGTGAAGTCGCTCGCCGACGTCGCAGGAGGCGCCGCGCTCACCACCCAGTACCGGAAATTCGAACGCCCGCCGCAGCGCAAGGCAGGCATCAAGGTCAAGGACGTGGCGGAGCTGGTCGACAAGCTCGCCAACGAAGCCAAGGCGCTCTGA
>JALYWZ010000778.1 GCA_030852505.1 Myxococcota bacterium
GCGCAGAAGCGCTCGCTGAGCGCGGCCCAGCCGAGCCCGCCCACGGCCTCGGCCGCCCGTAGCGCGCCGCCGAGCGCGGAAGAGTTGCCGACCTTGAAGGTGGTGACCTCGGCCTGGAACACGTCGGCGATGATCTGCAAGATGCCGCGGTTCTTGGCGGCGCCGCCGGTGGCGCGGATCTTCGTCGGCTTCTCGCCGATGAAGTCGGAGTAGCGCTGCATGGCGAGCGCTTGAGCCTCGACGATGGCGCGCGCCGCGCGAGCGGGCTGCTCGAAGCGCGTGAACGCGGGGTCGCCGAAGGCGCGGAGCTCGGGCTTCAGGATCTTCGGCGTCATCTCTGGGACGAAATACGGCAGGAGTAGCGCGCCGCCGTTGCCCGGTTCCGTGTCCTTCAAGATCGCTCGCTCGAACGCCGGCCAATCGAGCCCTACCTTTTCGGCGATCTTCTCGCGCGCGAGTGAGCCGTTGGCGAAGCAGATCAGGCACATGAACCCGCCCGCGGGGTTGCCGAAGACGTGGCCGAAGCCGCGCGGATCGGTGCGCGGCGCGCTCATGGCGGCGAACACGGTGTCGCTCGTGCCGAGGCTGATCACGGCCGTGCCCGGGGCGGTCGCGCCCATCCCGACCAGGCTGCTCGGGTTATCGCCGGTGAAGGCGACCACGGGTGTACCCTCGGCGAACCCGTACTTCTCCACGAAGTAGGAGGAGACGGTGCCGACCTGCGTACGCGAGGCCACGGCGGGTCGCAGCTTGCGATCGAGCTCGGGCGCCGTGGCCGACATCAGCTCGGGGCTGAACTCGCAGCGCGACAGATCGAGCAAGTTCATGCCCGCGCCATCGCCGAAATCGATGGCCGCCGAGCGCCCCGACAAGATCGACGCGATGAAGCTGCTGACGAGCTGGATCTCTCGGGTCGCCGCGTAAGCGCTGGGGTCGGTCTTGAAGAAGCGACGGATTTGCGGGCCGGTGAAGCGCTCGATCGCGCGTGAGCCGGAGATGGCCGTGACGCGCGCGTCTCCGCCGACGGCGGCCGCGATTTCTCGGCACTCCGCGCTGGTCGAGCTGTCCATCCAGATTGGCGCCGTCTTGCGCGCGAGCAGCGGCCGCACCTGATCCACCAAGGAGCGCTGCGACGTGAAGCGCGTCTCCCCGAGCGGCATCTTCAGGTACACGGAGCCGTGCTGCTGGCCGGCGCCGCTGACGCCGCGCACGCTCGACAGGTCGAAACCCTTCTGCTTGATGCGCGAAAACAGCAGGTCGAGCGCGGCGACCCACATCAACGGATCGGAGTGCTTGATGCGCGCGTCCTCGTTCTGGAGGAACCCGTGCGGCGATGCGAACTCGGGCAGGTCCTTCCCGAAGTTCAGCGATTCGTCGAGAACGATGTTGCCCGCGTCCGCGTCGATCACGAGCGCGGACAGGCTCTGGGTGCTCGAATCCAATCCGAGGTAGTGCGCCATGGCGCGGGGAGTTTAGCCGCGGTTTGCCGCCGAGGAGGCGCGTTTTGTTGGGATGGCGGGGAAAAACCGGCGGCCGCGCCAGCCGCGCTGGCTCAGGGGCTCTGCTCGGCGACTTCGAGGGCGATCGCGGCGGCGTTGACGGTGGAGGCGATGCGCACGGCATCCCAGACGTGGTCCGCCGTGAGCCCGTGCTGGAGCACGCTCGCCTCGTGCGAGGCCATGCACGTCTGGCAGTTGTTGATCGCGCTCACCGCCAGGCAGTAAAGCTCGAAGTCGGCCTTGCTGGTCGCTACCTGGGCCAGGCGCTGCATGCGGAGCCTCGCCGGGCGCTGCTGGTAGTCGTCTTTTCCGAGCACGTGCTTGAAGCGGTAGAGCACGTTGTTCATGCCCATCAGCACGGCCGCGGCCTTCGCGTCCTCGATCACTCCGGGAGCCACGTCCGCGGCGCGCGCCTCGGCCACCAGCGCCGCCACGAGCTCGGCGTTGCGAGCCGTGTAGGCGCTGGCGAGCGCGACCCCGAACACCTGCGCTTGGTCGAGCGCGCCCGGCTGGAGCACGTTACCGAGGTTGATCTTGATGTCCTTGGCCGCTTCCGGCAGGGCTTCGCGAATTCGGTGGAGGGGTGTCGCGTCCATGGGCTTTTCCTAGATTGAGGGTAGAGGGCTGAGTTCGATGGGGTCGGCTGCGGCGCGCGGCTGGTCTCGGTCGAGCCCCAGCCGCGCGGGCTCGTGTGTCGGTTGCTGGTGACTCGGGCTGAAGCTCAGCCCGTCTTCTTCAGCTGTTGCGTGAGGGTCTCGTCGCCCTTCTTCCAGTTGCACGGGCAGAGCTCGTCCGTCTGGAGGCCGTCGAGGACACGCAGCACCTCGTCGACGTTGCGACCGACGTTGAGGTCGTTGGCGCTGGAGAAGCGGACCACGCCCTGCGGGTCGACGATCAGCGTCGCGCGCAGCGCCACGCCGGCGGTCGGGTGTAGGATGCCGAGCGACTGGGCGAGCGCGGGGGAGAAGAACAACAGCGGGTGCTTGAGACCCTTGAGGTCGGCGTGGTTCTGGCGCCACGCGAGGTGCGAGTGCTCGTTGTCGGTCGAGCCGCCGAGCACGACCGCGTCACGATCCGCGAACGCGCCGAGCTTCTTGTCGAAATCGACGATCTCGGTCGGGCAGACGAAGGTGAAGTCCTTCGGGTAGCTGTAGATCACGAGCCACTTGCCCGGGTAGGACTTCGAGGTAATCGTCTCGAACTCCTTGCCTTTCTCGAGGCTGACGACGGCGGGAACGGCGAACTCGGGCAACTGGGAACCGGGGCTGATCATGGTGTTTGTCTCCTTGGCTACCGCCGGCTCTGATCCGTGCGGCGCCGTTTAGACTTAATCTAAATCTCTACGGAGTCAATCCCGGACGCGCATCCATTACGCCTCACGGCGGAGCGAGATTTGGCGCGATTCTGGCCCATTGGCCGAGGTGCAGAGGTTGGTTTATTATTGGTCGCATGATAAAAAACTACGTCGCTCTGATGGTCGGCGCGTGGTTGCTCGGCGGCTGCGGGCGTGCGCGAGCGGCCGAGCCGCTGCCGTTCCCGTATCAAGGCGTGATCGAGCTCGAGGAGGTCACGCTCGCCTTCGAAGCCGGTGGCCGCATCGAGCGGGTGCTGTTCGACGAGGGCGACCGCGTCACGCACGGCGCGGTCGTGGCC
>JALYWZ010000779.1 GCA_030852505.1 Myxococcota bacterium
CCGCCGTACCCTCCGAGTCCCCGGCGGCTCCGTCCGAGAGCGCACCCCCCGCGCCTGCCATCGATCCGACCACGCCGCCTCAGCCGTAGTCCGTTCTTCCCGAGTTCGGTGCGTCACCCGCGTGTTTCGAGGGCACTAGTCGCGTCGAGGAAGACGTGAGTAGACTCCCGGCATGGCGGTGTCTCGCATTTCATTTCCAGTGTTTGGGTTGGCTGCTCTGTTGATCGCGTGCGGTGGTGCAACCCCCGCGGCTGAGAGCCCGGAATCAGAACCTCTGCCCGAAGCGACCGAAACGGCACCGCCGCCGCCTCCGCCCGCGGACACCGCCACGGACGAGCCGCCGAGCGAGCCCGCGCCGTCCGCATCGACCCCCGAGCCCACCTTCCCCGAGAACGCCTCGGTCGACGACGCGATCAAGGCCGTGCCTCAAGGCGTCGAGCGTCGCAACATCGACCCCGAGACGCTCGCCAAACCGCTCCAGGACCTCTCGCTCTACGAGTCGTGCAAGCCCGGCACCGCCAAAGTCAAAATGCGCATCGCCGTCTGGGACGGCAAAGCCGTCGGCATCGACCTCACCGTCACCCCCAAGAACGAAAAGCTCGCCGACTGCATCAAAGGCAAGCTCCGAGAAATCACCTGGGAAAAAAAGGTGAAGTCCCTCAACACCATCGAATACAACTTCTAACCTCCCCAACGGCCCTGACGGCTTTTGTCGCCAAGCCGCCAGGGGGACGCCAAGAGCCGCCAGATTTTTCTGGGGTTTAGTGGCTCGATTGGACGACGCGGCGGATCCCATCACGAAGCAGGGGGACGTCGAAGTTGATGAGAAGTCCCAAGCGACAGTCGATTGCTTTCAGATAGGCAACGAGCTGGGCCACGTGGACGGCAGCGAGTTGCTCCACTGATTTGAGCTCGACCACGAGCGCACCTCCCACGAGCAGATCCGCACGCCACTCGCCAACGCAATTACCCTTGTACCGCACGGCCAGAGATACCTGTCGCTCGAACGGAACGCGCCGCTCCGCTAGTTCCAGCGCCAGCGCGCGCTCGTAGACCCCTTCGGGAAAGCCAGGCCCGAGGGTTCGGTGGACCTCCAACGCCGCCCCGATCACATCCCGAGCCAACCCATCCAATCTCTCACCCGGTTCATGCAGCATGCGCCCCTCTCGGCGCGCACCGAGCCGTAGTTGCGCACGCACCGCACCCCCAAAAAACCTGGCGACTCTTGGCGTCTCCTGGCGCCTTGGCGACAGAAGTCGTCAAGGCCGTCCGGGGGGGGTTAGCTTTGGATGCGGTCGAGGGGGTCGAAGGCTTGGATGGGGAGGAGGCCCTGGACTTGTTCGGAGATCATGCCGAAGCGGCGCTCTTTGCCGCCGTAGGCTTCGATTGCGGCGAGCAGGGTCTCGGGGCGGAACTCGGGCCACATGATCGGGAGGAACAGTAGCTCGGCGTAGGCCGACTCGAAGAGCAAGAAGTCGCTGACGCGCGTCTCGCCGCCGGTGCGGATCAACAGGTCTACCTGGGGTAGCTCGTGCGTCGTCATGTGACGGTGGAAGAAGGTCTCGTCGATTTCTTCGGGGAGCACGAGGCCGGCCTTGGCGCGCACGGCGAGCGAACGAGCCGCTTCGACGATGTCCTGACGGCCGCCGTACGAGAGCGCGAGCGTCAGCGTCATGCGATCGCCTTCCGCGGTGTAGCGGATCAGGTCTTCGACGGCGTGGCGCGTGGCGGTCGGCAGATCTTCGAGCGTGCCGATCACGTTGACGCGGATGCCTTGCGCGCGGAGCTCGGCGCGCTCCTTCTGCGCGAACTCCACGAGCAGCCCCATCAGCGCTTCCACCTCGGCACGCGGGCGCGCCCAGTTGGCGACGCTGAACGCGTACAGGGTCAAGTACTGGATGCCGTTGCGGCTCGCGGTTTCGACCGCATCACGCACCGCGCGCGCGCCTTCAGCGTGTCCTTCGATGCGCTCGAGGCCGCGGCTCTTCGCCCAGCGGCCGTTGCCGTCCATGATGATCGCTACGTGACGGGGGATGCGCACGAGACCATTGATGCCGTTCTTCACGTGTCAGAGCTCCGCAAGTCCAAGGTGACCGAGCGTCGATCTACTCCAAGGTCGACCGTCGCGCGTTTCCGGTGATGTCTTCCCACGAAGACGGCCGCGTCATTGAGGAGGTTTCGAGGAAACCGAACGCCAAATCGCGGGGGGAGCGGCCCCCAACGCCGGGAAAGCGTTACATCACCCTCGTGGATGGTGCCGGCCGTCAGGCCGTGGGCAGGGAAAGCCGAAATTCGACGTCTGGTGGCCCCGAGCTGACCAGCTCGACCCGGCCGCCGTGCGCCTCGGCGACGGCGCGCACGATCGCCAGACCGAGCCCGGTGCCGCCCTTGTCGGCGCGGGTGGTCACGAACCTCCGGAACAAGCGGTCCCGGACGTACGGCGGGATCTCGCCGGAGTTTCTGACCCGCAGCTCCACTTCTTGCGCCGTGCGAGAGAGAGACACGCGCACGGCCGAGCCGCTTGCGGCGTGCACGAGAGCGTTCTCGACCAGGTTGGCGACGGCCCGGCCGAGCCAGATCGCGTCGCCGCGCACGTGCATGTCCCCTTCCTGCACGAGCTCGACGCGGCTCGCGGTGTCGCCGAGCGTTGCGCGCGCTCGTTGCGCGACTGCGCCGAGCTCGACCTTCGCGAACACCTCCGCGCCGCGGGCTTCGATGCGCGCGAGGCTCAGCAGCTCCGACAGCAAGCGCTCGATGCGTTCGGCAGCCTCGCGGATCCGCGCGACGAAGCGGCGCGCCTCGACCGGCTCGTCGAGAGCGCTCTCTTCCAGGACCTCGGCGCTGGCGCGGATCGCCGCCACCGGGTTCTTCAGCTCGTGCGACAGATCCGCGGCGAACGTCTCGACGAAGGGACGGCCTTCGAGCTGCCGGCGCATCGAGTCTAACGAGCGGGACAAGCGCGTCACCTCGCGGCCGAACGCCAGCGGCGGCGCTGCCGTGCGTTCGCCGGCGCTCACCCGCTCACTGAACGCGGTCAGCGCCTCGATCGGCTCCGCGATCGCGCGCCCGATGAAGGCGGCGGCCAACGCGGCGGCGGCCCCCAACACCAGGCTGATCACCAGCACCGTCGGCGCGATGTCCGC